>JAYKIC010000109.1:0-3202 GCA_035284985.1 Leptolyngbyaceae cyanobacterium | reverse complement strand
GCAGCAGCAAGAAGAATCCCTCAAAGGGGGATCGGAAAATTAATGGTTTGTGGCTATGTATGGATAAATATGGAATCTCCGCAATGATACTGGTCACAAATAACCCTGATTAGTATCAAGCATAGGGGCCGATCGCCATCATATGTTTAGACTGTATGGTCAGCGAGAATTAACGAAACTAAGGCACTCCTTCAATCTTGTTCACAGTAACTTAAATCTTGCAAACAATAAATGGTGGAGTGAAAGGTTAGAGCAAGATATGACTGGAATTCTCTCAGTGTTGCAATTCGTCCGCCTTCACCCTAAATCCCTTTCCTTAGGGAAAAGGGATTTCAGGCATTACTCCTTTTTCCCTAGAAAGAAGGGAAAAAGGGGTGAGGGCACGGGTGTATTTACAAAGATGAGATGTTCCTGATACGGCTCTTGTGTGCCTGGGTAGATAGTGTTGGAAGGTATTGGGGTGTCGATATCCGTTAGATATCTGTATAGATAGGTTTAGTGGTGTGTTATACCGGGTGAAATAATGGATACTCATCTAATTCCTCTGCCGATTGATTCAAGAATTTCACAGCAATCTATTGATCACACTATTGATCACACTATTTTGTCCCAAATGATGGTTGCTCAGTTAACTGGGCAACATGCCTCCCAGAAAAAGGGAGCACCATCGTCGTCTTCCGTTTCC
Source organism: Leptolyngbyaceae cyanobacterium (assembly GCA_035284985.1). Lineage (GTDB taxonomy): Bacteria > Cyanobacteriota > Cyanobacteriia > CAKZMO01 > CAKZMO01 > JAAHGY01. The sequence goes on along the minus strand of JAYKIC010000109.1, from coordinate 2,517 downwards.
TATGAGTTGGGTGGGCGGTTATCCTTTGAGCTAGTGAAGTACGCTTGTCGTTTGGCCCAATCTCCTCCCCTTAAGGTACTGGATCACGGGGCCATGCGAGAAGTGGCTCGATGTTCTGGGGTACGCTCCGGCTTTGCGCCTCCGATCTTACCGATGCACCAGCGCGATCGCACCATTTTGGATTCCCTTTTTGGCCGGGATGATATGTTTGATATCCATATAGAGATCCAGGACCAGCTAGGGAAGTTGGTGACAGAACCTTGCTGGGATGATGATCCCTATGGCTTTCTAAGCAATTATCTATAAGAAAGATCTAGGGTGCTATCCTGAACCCCTTTTTTATCTGGTTCGTTTTTAACTCTGCCTGTTCTAGTGACGGGGAGTGATGCCGTTAGGTTCCCCAATATCCTTCGGACCCCGCTCGGCGTTTACTGTGCCCCATACTGGTCCGGTCGTTTCAGATAAGAGCCTTAAATGACGCGATCGCTCCCTCCATCAATGGGCACCTGTGCTCCGGTGGTTTTAGCAAATACTCGACTCGCCATAGTGCAAACCAGTTGGGCCACCTCTTGGGAACTCACAGGTTGCTTCAGTAAATTGCGGGACTTGTATTCATCTACGGTGATGCCGTAGCGATCGGCGCGACTGGCTAATACTTCGTCGGTCCAAATGCCTGTATCGTAGACGCAATCGGGATGGAGAATGTTGACCCGAATGTCGGGCGCTAATTCTAGGGCGGCGATGCGGGCCAGTTGGGTTAATCCGGCTTTGGCAACGGAATAGGCGGCGGCTCCCGGTCCCGGTGCTAGGACGTTACGGGAAGCGATGAATAGGATGGTCGGGTCGATGCCGTGGCGCAGGAAGGGGATGGCGTGGCGCAACAGTGCCCGTTGGCTCGTCAGGTTGATGGCTAAACTTTTTTCCCAGATGTCTGCATCCAGGCTATCCAGGGTTTGACCGGGGGGAAAAATTCCGGCATTGCTGACTAAAATGTCCAACCCGCCGAAGTGCTGAATGGTGGAAGCGATCGCCCCTTTCACCCCGTCCTCATCGGTTACATCCCCTTGAATTCCCACTAGTCCCGGCTTGGCGAGAATTGCACTGACTTGAGGATTTAAATCAAACCCCACCACAGCCGCTCCTTGCTGGTGTAGAGCTTCCGCACACGCTTTACCGATGCCACTAGCCGCTCCAGTGACCAGGGCGATTTTTCCCTCAAATTCCGATGTGGCTTTTTGCTTGCCCAATTTGGCCTGTTCCAGTTCCCAATATTCCATTTCAAACAAACTTTTCTCGTCCAATGCTTGCCATCCCCCTAAGACTTCCCCCATTTGAATGGCACGGCGGGTATGTTCGATGATATCGGTGATGATGGTGCTGGCTTTGATGCTGCGGTCAAAGGCGATGGTGCCATGTCCCGGCCATACGGCCCAGCGGGGAGCTGAATCCAGTTGGGTCAGGCTTCCATCGGTGTTACGCTCAAAGTACTGACGATAGTTGGCTGCAAAGGTTGAGACTGCTGTTTCCGGGTCGCTATCGATGATGACGGGAATGGCTTTGGTGCGAATGACGTGATCGGGGGTGATGGGACCACGGGTGGCGATCGCCCCCACATTTCCCAAATTCGCAAATCCCACCGCTTCTGGTCGCTGATCCAGTTGGGCCAACATCGCGGCCCCTTGCACCTGAGACACCTGCTGCCGGATTTTCGCCAAGGTCAACCAGTCCGCTTGGGGTACGGCTTCAGCAAACGTCACCGCATTCTGCCCTTGTAAATACTCCTCCGCTTGGGTGACGAGTTCAATCATATTCTCGTAGGCGGTACGGGCCTCATCCGCAAAACTAAAAATACCGTGGTTCATCAGTACCATGCCCTGGTATTGGCTCCAGTCAATGCCTTGGGTCAATTCTCGAATTTTTCGGGCTAGGATGAATCCCGGCATCACGTAGGGAATCAGTAGCACGGAATCACCGTACACCTCCCGCACCTGCGCTTCTCCCGTGGGATTGTTGGTCAGCGTTACCACCGCATCCGCATGGGTATGATCGACAAATTTGTAGGGAATGATGGCGTGGAGAATCGCTTCCACGGAGGGATTGGGGGCATTGGGATTCAGCATCGCTGCCCGTTGCTGCGTCACCATTTCCGAGTCGGACAACTGCTCCAATTCCGCCAACCGTTGCAATACGTTCAAGCGCACTGGCGCAAATCCGGGAGCCTCAATCGTGGCCAGATCCCAGCCGCTGCCTTTGACGTACAGCACCTCTTCCTCATCGCCAAAGAAGTTTTTCACCGTGGCTTTGACGGAAGTATTGCCGCCACCATGTAGGACTAGGTCGGATTCTTGACCTAAAAGACGGGAGGTGTAGACCCGGAGTTTAAGCGGATCGTTGTTTAAGGTTTGGGCTACGGACTCATCCCAGTGGCTTTTCATAGAATTACGGGTAGCGAGTGGCGAACAAGATGGTTATACCATTTCATGGGGCTTTGGTGTGGGTGGCGCGATCGCCCTTTTT
>JAYKIC010000108.1:0-2836 GCA_035284985.1 Leptolyngbyaceae cyanobacterium | reverse complement strand
GCGATCGCCATCAAGGCCCACGAGGACCACGGTTTTGTGAAGATGGGGGCAATGGGGACCATCTGGACCAAATGGATCGGCTTTTGTCAACCAATTTAGAGTTGAGCGAGACGCAGCAAGCAAACTGGGCCACGGTGCTGGACACCTTTGATTCATTGGATCTGGAAGCGGCTTGTGCATCGGATGATCGGGAGTCGATGCGGGAAGTGGGAGCGCAGATGCGGGAACCCCTCCATACCTTCATGGATTCCCTGTCAGATGAGCAAAAAGACGAGATCCACGAATTGATGCGGGAGCAACATGAACGCCGTCGAGCTGAGTTCGAGGCCCCTGGGGGGAATTAACCTACCATGGGGCGATCGCTGGAACCTGTAGCGATTGCCCCATCAGTTAGACCGTTGCTTTTCCCTGCTGCAAAGGGAAAACACGCCCCATGGCTTCACAAACACGTCCTCACCAATGGGGCGATCGCTATATACTGGAGAGCAAGCGGCGTAAACATCAGCAGGACCAAGGACGCATGTGGCAAAAAATACGGGGCGGATTTTTAGTCGGTCTGGGTTATATGCTGTCCCCCCTTTCCTGGTGGAACGATATCTTTTTTAATTTGCCTATCGCCTATGGCTTTGGTTGGCTGATTAACCTGTTCTTTCCTGGCAGCTTAATATTGGCCACCATCATCGGCTACTGGCTGTCGAATGTTTTGGGCTTTGTATTGATGCAATTTGGCGTAGGGGATATGTTATTCAGTGAACGGCCCCGCAATCCTACTAAAGACCTACTAATGAGTTTGGGTACTTCCACGCTCTATACGGTTGTCATTGTGATCCTGCTGCAATTCAATATTCTCGAAACTCCCGATTTTCTTCTCCCTCAAGCATTATGACCTCTTCTGTGCCCACTACCTTTCCCCTATCGTCTAGCCCGCTTTACACTGCTCCTACCACTCCAGACCATTTCACGATTACCCCCCACCCCCTTTCCCTCGATGAGGTCTATCAACGGGTCGATGATGGGGCCAATGGGGCTATTGTGATTATGAGTGGCATGGTGCGGAATCAAACCGATGGCCAATCGGTAATTGCCCTAGAATATCAAGCCTATGAACCGATGGCCGTGCGGGTGTTCGAGGCGATCGCCACCGCCATGCGCCACCAATGGCCCGATATCACCCATGTGGTCATTCACCACCGTATCGGCCAGTTAACCGTGGGAGACATTAGCGTCCTCGTAGCCGTGGGCTGTCCCCATCGTGCTGAAGCCTTTGCGGCTTGTCAGTACGCCATTGACACGTTGAAGCACAATGCGCCGATCTGGAAAAAGGAACACTGGCAAGATGGCTCCACCAGTTGGGTCAGCATCGGTGCCTGTGAACAAAAGCCAGCCTTGGAGTCCATGTAGAATGGGGTTCTCAATGAATGCAACCCTTAAAATTGCAACCTGCCAGCATGACCCTTTCCCCTTTCAACCAGGAATGTATGACCTCTGCTTCTAGTTTCACCGCCGCTGAGCGGATCATGTCCCTTAAAGCGGCGGTTCTGGGTGGATTTGGGGCTGGACTGGTTAGCCTAGTTATTGTGGTGCTGCGGCGATCGCTCACCCTCGGTACCGTTTTCCCCCTGCCAGGGTTATCGATCAATCTAGCAACCCTGACCCTATTGGCCAATGCCGGAATTGCTACCCTTTCTGGCGCACTCTTTGCCCTCACCTACCGCTATGCCGTGCGCCGGGATACAAATGTCCAACTCAAAAGTGGCGTGGTACTGGCGTTTACCCTCGTGCGGGGATTGGCCCAAGTGGATGCAGGGTCGGCGATCGCCCAACACCTCTGGCCCTTTGCCGTTGCCTGTGGGGAAAGCTTGGTAATGTTTGGGCTGACAGCGATGATCCTCAATTTTGCCATGCAGCGCCAGTGGATCAAGCCCTTTGGGCCACATTAACGGGGATTAAAACAACACCGCGTCGCCCTGGGCCACTAGACCGATCCCACGGTTAACTGGTAGATCAAACCAAGGTGGCGTGTCTTTACCGTTCCAAAACCAGCATTCTCTAGCCAAGTCTGAACACAGCCCGCCGCGTAAACCCTGGAATAAGGTTCTCGGAATAGATCAATGAACCAGCCTAGGTGCCGGAGCGATCGCTGACTGCCATCCAAAATCACAAAACGCTTGATCCAGCCGATTAAAGTGACATCCATCATTTTGATTTCCGCTGCTCTGGGCTTAGAATTAGCCAATTTATATCATTGGCTCCAGACCGATTCCCCGATTCAGGGATTGACTCTGGTGTTTACCATCGAACGTATTGTCCTAATTAGCCATGGGATTGAAGGGGCGATCGCCATGGGTTATGCTAGCGCTAAAGGGCGATCGCCATGGCGATATAGTCTTTACACCTTTTTCGTCGGCACCATTGCATTGATAGAGCTATTTAGCCAAACCCAGACCGAGCAAGCAGAATAAGAGACGACTCCGTATGCCCTATGTCAAACCGTACATTAACCTGCCCTTAAGATACCTGGTTTATAGTATTGATAGACATGGCCATACTATTTCCAGACTCCCATATTTTTTGTGGGATAAAATTCCAGCTCATCAACGTTATATCGAATATTTGTAGCTAACTTTAAACTCGCAATGCTGTTGATATTGCAGGTTAATGTAGCTTCGTTTTTTTACTTTGTAGGCTATTCGATTGATTGAATAGACGGAATACCTGGGTTGACTGACTTGTTGTTGGGGATCGAAGCATTTGGGTGAGTGATTCTACAAAGAAGGGTTGAGTCGCACCTAAAAATGACTGAAAAGGTTGATTTCATAGGTTTTGGGATTGCATC
>JAYKIC010000107.1:0-3831 GCA_035284985.1 Leptolyngbyaceae cyanobacterium | reverse complement strand
CGCAAACCCTTATTGCTGGAAAATGGTCCGGTCCATACCGGAACCAGCAAAATTGCCTTGATCGCGCGATCCCTGGTTCTACTACAGCGCATCGAGCCGATTGAATAAAAACTTAAACTTCTAAAGCCTTTTCCAAACAAGCATTTCACTCTATCTTAGATAACCAAACAACATACTATGATTAACAAGGAGCCATTCATTCCCTCACAGGGAAGGCTCTAGGCTATCAGCCTACTTAGACTTTAGACTATAGTGTTACCCCGACTGGTCGTCGTTTTAATTATGACTCAATCTACTGAATCCCCTTCCACTGTAAACCCTGCCCAAACTGAAGCGGCAAGTTCGTCTGCTAATAATACCGAGGAAAAAGTGGAAATCTCGGTATCGATGGATGGCGATCTGCTACGTCAAATCAAATTTCTCACGGATGATCCCAGCAAAGTGATTGAAGTAGCCGTGCGGCAATGGCTACGAGGCGGTGCCCGACGGGATGATGATTTAACTCGAAATTTAGAACGAAATCCACCTGTTCCAGTTCGGGGTGAATGGAATGACTAAAGATATCCAACTAAAAATATTCATTCGTTTTAGCGAAGGTAAGTTATCGTTGGAGAATGTTGAAGCATACTGGAGATATTGCACAGCCAATGGCGAGCTTTCTCTTTTAGCGTGTTAGGAACCAAGGGCGTTAAACCTAAATATGGCTGTGGTCCAGGCTAGTTGTCATAGACTTACCGTTTAGGTCAAAGGATAAATCGGGCACCCTAGGGTAAGGCACGGATCACCCATGCAAACATTCATCATTGGAGTGATGAGCAACGTGAAAGAATGCCAAATGGTTATTGTTGTATGTAATAGCTTCAGTATCCTAAATGCTTCAGTATCCTAAATAATAAATAAGTACTGTTTAGACGCTTGCCGATGACTTTGCACAGCCATCTTCCTCTGTTACCATCAGATTCCCCTGACGCTATGCCAGAGGGACAATTTTGTGCATTATCCAACTCGACGGATGTCACCTATATTCAAGATGAAGCAGGACGTTACCACCTCTTTACTTGGAAATGTACCTCCTTGCCTGGTTTACAGTCTGAGCCACTCCCTAATCCAACCATAGGGACTCTTCCCGCTACCCATGAAACAGGGTTTCAAGCAGTGGCGATCGCCCCCTACCTAGAGTGCCTGCGTCAGACGCTTAACACCGAATCCCCAGCAAAAATCCATTGTCCAGTGCAGGTCGGGGGAACATACTTTCTCTTTGATCTGCTGTTAAGTCCGATTTTGATTCCCAATGGCAAGGCGACCCAGGTGGTGGTGTTGGGACACTGTGTCCGTTCGATGGAAGGGGAGGAAGCGATCGCCCTAGCCAATGATTTGGCCAATGCAGTGACCCCAAATCCCCTCAACCGTTACCAAGAACTGCTGAGCGACATTGCCTGGAATATTCGTCGCACCCTAGATTTAGACACCATTTGGCGACATACGGTGGAAGGTCTAGGAAATGCCCTCAATGCCAAACGCTGTTTGATTTACATCTATCAGGCCAACGAGCCTAGCCTTACCATTGTGGGGGAATATCAGCAGGATTCTAGCTTGCCCTATATGGGCGATCGCATTCTTTCCCTGGCCAATCAACCCGCCCTTGCCGAAGTGTTGGCGACCCTCAGACCCATGATATTTCCCCTATTAGCCCTAGGAAATGGAGACCATCTATCAACCGACAATCTATCAATGGCCAGTCCTGGAACAACATCCCCCACCCGCTCCCCCACCCCCTATCATCCATCCCGATCCCCCAACCCGCCCTGCCCCAACCCCATCTATGACGACCTCGCCCACCCTTCCCTAGCGGTAGCCACCAGCTACCAAGATGCCCCCAACGGTCTTATTCTGATTTGGCAATCCGCCTCCGCCCCCCCCCTCAACAGCGCCGAGGTTAACTTAATTCAAGAATTTGCCGATCAAGTGGGCACAGGCATTGCCCACGCTTCCCTCTTTGCTGCCAGTCAAGATTTAGCCGTTGAATTACGCCAAGCCAACGGTCGATTGTTGCAAAAAAAACATGAGTTGGAAGAAGCCCACCAACGGGCGGAGGAAGCCTCCCGCCTCAAAAGCGAATTTTTAGCCAATACCTCCCACGAACTCCGGACTCCCCTCAACGGCATGTTGGGCTTACTGCGGCTCGTGTTAGATGGCATGGCCGATGACCCGGAAGAGCAGCACGAATTTATCAGCGAAGCCTATCACTCGGCGGTGCATCAGCTCAATCTCATCAACGACATTTTGGATCTGGCTAAAATTGAAGCAGGGCGGATGCAGATTGAACTGAGTCCGGTTAACCTAGGTGAGCTGTTAGCGGAGGTGGATCGGTTTACCCGAACCCAAGCAGAACAAAAATCTCTTAATTACGATGTATTTGCGCCCATTACCAACGATGACATTATTCTCTACGGTAACTATCAACGGCTCCTCCAGGTTTTGCTGAATTTGGTGGGGAATGCGATCAAATTTACCGCAGAGGGTGGTGTTACCATTCGAGCTGAAGTGGAAAATGTGGAAGAGCCAGAGACCTTAGCGGCGATCGCCAGTGCCAGAGATGAAAACATTGCCGCCCTGAGCGCAGGGAACACGGACCTATCGGATAACCTTCCCCTCAAATCCACCAAAACCCAACTGGGTTACGTTCGCATCAGTGTGGAAGACACAGGCATTGGCGTGCCCATGGAAAAACAACACAAGCTCTTCCAAACCTTTAGTCAAGTCGAATCCACCTTTGCCCGTCCCTTTGGCGGATCAGGCTTGGGCCTCGTCATTTCTAGGAAGTTGATTGAGGAAATGGGGGGAACCGTCGATTTTGTCAGCATGGGAGAAGGCTTGGGATCAACGGTTACATTTACCGTGCCCCTCTTCCAAAAGCCCTTTCTCACTTATAGCCAGTCCAGTGACCCGTCACCCCAAATGGATGAGCTAACGGATGACAAGCTGGAGATGAGCTTGGTCAATTTAAATCAGCTTTTATTGGAAGTGGAACGGTTTACCCGTCCCCAAGCCGAACAAAAAGCCTTAGAATACGCGCTCTCCATTTCTTCAGGCCATGATGAGGAGGAAGAGATTTGGGTGTACGGCAATTATCGCCGACTCCTCCAGGTGATCTTGAGCTTGGTGGGAAATGCGATTAAATTTACCCAACAAGGCTGCGTAACCATCGCAGCGGAAATCCAAGAGACCGACGACCAGGATGAGGTCAAAATTACGGTGGAAGATACGGGCCTTGGCATGTCCATTGAAAACCAGTATAAGTTTTTCCAAATGGTGGGAGATGTGGATGCAACCCTTAATCGCACTTTCGGTGGGCTGGGTCTGGCGGCGGAAATGGCCTCAGCCATTTTGATGGCCCAGGAATCGGTGAAAGCGATGGGGGGTAGCTTGAACTACTCCAGTATGGGGGAAGAAACGGGTTCGACCATCACCTTTGTGATGCCGATTCATCAAGAGGACTGGGTTTAGGAATGGGGACTGCGGTATAATTTTAGTGTATTTGTATTATTCGCCCATCTGCCATCCCCGCTATGTTGGATAATATGGGGTACGATTACAGAACAACGGCCCGGTCGTATTTTCCTTTCCCCATGGTGTCAACCAATAACCGGATGATGTCCCAGTCATCTCATCGCCCACCCCTAACCTATGCCGCCACCGAACCATCGTCTACGCAGCAAATGGTGGCAGCGGCAAGTGATGCCACGGATGCGGTCTATGATGCGGACAAGACGACTAAGCCATTAGCCGCAGAAACGTCTAAACCAATGCCGGACATCTTACCCGGCATTA
>JAYKIC010000106.1:0-6330 GCA_035284985.1 Leptolyngbyaceae cyanobacterium | reverse complement strand
GGGGCTACTCAGCAGTTGTTGAATTAAATCAAGATAGGGTTGTTGGTTCTGGGTCATCGTTTTAAGTTTGGGTTGCTTGAAAGGGTTTGTCACTGTGTCAAAATATTCCTCTGGTTCCTAGTCTCTGGCTGGGAACCGATGCTGGAGCCTCTGGCTCTAGGGCCACCACCCAGAGCCAGAGGCTCTGGATGGCCTTCCCAGCGAGACACTGGGAAGGAGATGGAATGGGGTGGCACTTCTGCCGCTTAGTCCTAGGTTTCGAGATGATCGATCGCCTCCTCCAAGGTCTGAAACAAGGTGCGGACGCGATCGCGCAACGCATCGGTATCAGTCGATTGTTCCTCGTTGAGTATTCCGGGTTCTCGAATGGCCATCTCCAAGTTTTCCTGGCGATAGCGATCAACCGCCTTGATGGCCTTGCGTCCCCATTGGGCAGGGCGATCGCGCATCAGAATCCAAGCAAACTCCGTCGTCAGTTGCTCCGTGGCTTCATCGGGAACCGCCGCCTTAACATCGGCAAACGCCGCATCAATCTGTTGCTTGACCAATTGCCGCCGCTCCAGGAAATCATGTAGATCATCGAGCGATCGCACCTCTCCTCGACCCAACGACACCGTATCTTGGTCGAGATCCCCAACAGGATCAGCAAACCCCAGTAACCGAGCCATCCGATTCGGTTCATCTACTTCTACTAGGACATAGCCCATGCGATCGCACCAGGTTTCCAGGGGTAACTCAACCGTCTCCTGGTCCGGCAAAATGGGGCGACATTCCAGCACCCCCATGCCGACCACAGGTAAATCTGCCACATCATCAATGGCACGAATGGCAGGATTCCAAGCATCGCCCCTGGCCACATCCGTCTCAATTTGGTGAAACTCATGCAGATAGAAGCGAACCGCCAAGACTGCTAACGTATTGAGCCGGAGGCGACGACTTTGTTCAGGTTGAGATTGTTCTTGAGCATATAAGTGGGCGATATCAAAAAATTTCGGAATGAGGGGAATATCCATTGTCCAATCGGGGTAGGGTGTACGGGTTGTTTGAGCAGTTACAGATTCATCAGTTGTCATCTTTAGTTCCCTCCCTGCTGAGTTCTCAACCATTCTTCGATCAGAGGCTTACAGTTTCTTTTGTAAAAGCTGCCTAATGTTCCCTTGCTTACTTGTAAATCATTGGCGATCGCCTCCAATGTTTCACCGTTCAACCGTCGCACGATTAGCACCTGTGCCGTGATGTTTGGATGTTTACGTGAACACTCAGCCCTCAGCTTGCCGTCTGGATCATCCATTGCCCACTGCAATTGTCGCTCTTCCAAATCTGCTGGTGCTTGATTAATGGGGATATCGTCCATCGGTGGGGCTTCTACATAATCAGGGTGAATTTGCTTGAGTAAGGGGAGCGATCGCTTGAGCAAGCCTGCCAATGTCGGGAATGGAGTCTCAAACTCTGTTGCCAGTGTTTCCCATGACTGCTTATCGTAAACTCGTCGTAAGATCACTCGTTGGGCATTAACATGGGGCTTCCCTCGCACATGCTCCTGCCGTAGAATTCCTGTTTCATCAGCTCTAATCAGGGGCAACAATTCAGCCAGAATATCTCCCTCATCATCGGTATCAGAGGGTGCAAGAAGCTGATCGATAATATCGACACCCTCTGCATTTATGTTGTGCTGCCGTTTGGCCTCGTCTTTGAAGTAGGTTTCCCATAGATCCAGAACCCGCCCTTTGTGATAGACGCTCAGCCAAGTTGTCAGCCTTGCTTTAGCTGGATTATAGGGTTCTTGGTTTTTAGTTGTTATATGTGGTCCTGGACAAAGATTACGGATGAAATAGAGAGCAACCTTCTGGATAACATCTTCCTTTTGCGATAGAAATTTGTCAGGAAAATAAAAACGCTGCACGATGGGTAGCAAATTACGCCATTCTCTATCCATGCATTTACGGCGTTTAGCGCTGTTGATGGGATGCTGACAGCAGGGATGATAGGTCCGATCCGGCTCTTGTGCATCGGTCACGACATGATGCTCCTGGAAAAATTGAGAATTACCAGTCTTAGCATTCCCATTTTGCGGTATGTATAAACTGGGTTCAGGTGTATTCACCTGAGTTGAGGTGCATCTAGGAAATGTGGTATCCCGGTCAGCACTGATGCCGCCATTGTGATGATCCTACATAGGCATGGCCCCCTCCTGGGCGATCGCTACTGGCGAAGTGGCATGGCCCCATCGCCTTCACCCTCATATCGATCGTTCTGCCTATTTTTTTGCAATGCTCCAAACTTTTTTTGGGAATTTCTTGTGGAAGTGAGGGATGACTTTACGTTAGCAACGCTCAAGATGGAGAAGAGGACGATACTCCTTTGGAGTGACGTTGCGCCATCGCGTTTGATGTAAGTGTTAGGCAATCTCCCTGTCGGGGTGGTGTTGCGCGATCGCCTACAATCTAGTTATCTGCCGCTATCCTCCATCTGTCTTCTAATAGACCATCCGTGCCCGGAATACCATGACCACCACCGCCATTACCAAAGCTATTACCAGTTTGCGTGACGTGCGCGATCGCTTTAATGTGACCCAAACCCAAGCGGCTAATTTTTTTGCTGAATGGCAATTCCCCCTACCGGATCTCTCCCCATCCGAGCAGCAGACATTAGCCCATCTGCAACACCGTTACCTTTATTACCTAGAACAAGGCGATATCAGCGAAGGAACCGTGAACATTATCATGGTGTCCCCCTTGCTGAATGCCCTGGGGCTTTGCGATCCACCCTATCGGATTCGGGGGGAAAAGTGGGTCGAAATTACCGTAGAAACTGACACGGACGATGGCACTGAAATCTTGAATGGTCGCATGGATGCTGTAGTGCTCCAAGATCATCTGTGGTTAGTGGTGGTGGAAGGGAAGCGCGGTGGGTTTAACATCTTTCAGGCGCTGCCCCAGACGCTCACCTACATGATGGCTTCCCCATCCCCTAACCAACCTGTGTTTGGTTTAGTCACCAATGGCTATGACTATTTGTTTATTAAATTATTGTGCGGCACCCATCCCCAGTATGCGCTATCCCACAACTTCACCTTGCTATCGGATGAGGCGAACAACCTGACGCGAGTAGCGCAAATCCTAAAACGGCTGGTCGTGCCATCATAGTGAGTGGGGGAGTTTGGGAGTTTTGAGTTAGGCTAACTGGGGTGGGCGATACTCCTGTCGAGGTGGTGATGGGAAGTTTTGTTGTATCGGCGGATCATTCTGTCTAGTATTGGCTTAGTCTACCCAGAAAACCTCGTCCAAAGAACCTAGGGGAATTAAGGTGAGTTTGGGATTTGAACGTTACATAATGTGGCATCAACGATGGTGGATCAAATATGGCGACATAGCTGATCTACTTTTTTAAGCAGGGTTGGAATACGGTAATCGCCATGCATAGATAAAATGTGGGTCTTAGCTACAGTTAAATCCATACCCGCAGTGGTGACAAATAATGGTTTTTCGCTGCTACCCCGTAACAGTTTACACTCTTTCGAGGTGCCCATAAATGAGTTTTTGGCGACCCCAATGACAGGAATGGGTTGAATCTGATTATGGAGGGGAAATTGTTGCAAATGGTGATGTAAATACATACCAAGACCAGGTTTTTGCTCTGCTCCTAGGGTGACGAAACCGTCAATCACGATGTAGTTTAAAGGGCTTGCCACATCCGATAGCAAACTCAAAATACAGGGAAGCTCTCGTTTGTAAAAGGCTCCTGGTTCGTAGGGGGCGATCGCGTCTATTCTTTTGACCAAAGCTTGGGCAATGGTATCGGTTTGCCAGGGTTCAAAGAGTATACCTGCCACTGTGGCGCGATCGCCCTCATAGTGAACATCGACCGCTAAAATCACAGCCTACCTCCGTCTTAACGGGCAACCGTTACCGAGAAGGTGAGTTCAAAGGGGGAAAATGCCCCTGGGGTTCGTGGCTCTCCCGTTAGAATTAGCTCATAGGTTCCAGGGCGGGGAAAGACCACATCTGCACCTGGGATGCCGTTATAGCCTTCGGCGGAGATGCTACGAAGGGATGGGGTGGCGATCGCCGCATTGCCCTCCCGGTAAGGATGATTATACATGGCCAAACTACAGTCACAATGGGCAAGGGGAATCACCTGACCACCGCGCTTGGTCAAAGCAAACCAAGCCAACACCTCCTGCCCCGCCCGTGGGGTATCGTTCGGTTCAATATGAATGGTTCCCCCCACATCCCCCGCAATTTCCACTTGGTGGGCCATCACCAGCCCATTATCCCCTATCCTATTACTCCCTATGGTGCTTGGGGTCACGAGGCTAGCGATCGTCCCCACAACCATAACCATCAAACCCGACAACCGTTTACCGTTTAGGTGGAACATACCATTTCTCCATCGATAACATAGACCATGTGAGGGGCGATCGCGTTAGCATCACCCCCACCGTTGTCAGCAGCAACGCCGTGATCATTAACCCATTGACCCAATTCAACTGTACCCGGCCCAAATAATTTGACCCCACCAAAAGACAATGAGGGACAACTAGGGCCAGGGCCGGAACCGATAACAAGTGTAGCCGTCGCCACTGTAATCCCATGCGTTTCTGGGCACCATCAAAACTGGTGAACGCTAATGGCAACATTAACAAGAACGCCCCAATGCCGAAGCCTATGCCCCACTGATGTTGGGGCAACATGAACCAGAGGGCTTGGATCTGCCAACTCCAGGTATGTTCCAGCATATGAAGCACATGCACGACTGACAAGACAAAGGCACCCACTCCCAATATTCGACGATACTGGAGCGGGGCGGACCACAATTTACTGATGGGACGGGCTAGCAGGGCCATGATTAAACAGAGCAATGCCCCGTGTCCGCTATAGTCCACCATTTGGTCCCCCGTGCGGAGTAACGTTAGGCAACCCACCAAGATGGTTAGCCATCCCCCTAGTTGAAACAGTTGGTGGCGTTGGGTTGCCCCTAGTTTGCCGCTGGCAAGACCAATGCCGACCATGCTGGGTAAGGTACCCAGGCCAAAGGCTAGCATGGTGGCTCCCCCTAGCCATCCACTTGCGGCATTCACAGCTTCCCATTGGGCTACGTATAGAAACCCACAAGGGATCAAGCCCCATAATAGGCCCAGCATCAGTGGAGTCCACCACGCCGTACTGAGGGACAAACGACTCATGGCTTGCTGGAGTTTGTCATGTAAATTGACGCTGCGGAGCAGGCTCACAACCGGGACGCGGGGAAATAGGGCTGGATTGACATGGACTAGACCAAACCAAATCAGCAAAAGCCCAATCATAATGCTGAGGATGCGGCGCAAGTCGCTCCCCACCCCTGCCAATTGGCCCCCCTCTAGTAAGGCTTGACCCACTATCCCAATGCACACCCCCACAAGGGTATAGCTCAGTAGACGACCCAGGTTCAGCAATAGATGAAATCGCAATGGTGGCCAAATCCTGGTTTGGGGGGATAGGCGCGGAGGTGGGGCGGTAGCAGTATTACAGGGTCGGGGGTCGGGGGTATTAACCTCGTCACAATCGTGGCAATTGGGTAAATTGACGGATGCTTGTTTTTGCTGTTGTTTGTCTGCTTGCTGGGAGAGGGAAAGGGCGATCGCTAAAGGGCCGCACATGCCGACACAATGGCCAAAGCTACCTAAAAAACCAATCCCAGCAATTAAGAGTAAGTGTTCCATTTCATCTGGATTCTACAGGGGCGGGGACGGTGATGGTGATGGTGTGGGCGATCGCTCCCTGGTGATAGGGTTCAGCAAAGTGGGCTGCACCACCATGCTCGCCATCCGCCTGAATTTCGTCTTCTGGATGGCGGGAAGGCTCGGAGTGCCCCCCATCGGCAACGGTGTACATTGGGGCTATAACCATGCTCTGGACTGGGCTGGAACCCACTAGGGTTGTTGCCCCTGTAAGTGTGAAAGCGATCGCGGCGATCGCCCAAAAATCATCTCTTCTCTTCTTGATATTTGTAACTGTCATTAACTATAGAATACTGAGGAAAAAAGCCTGAAAAAATCACGAACTAAATTAATGTGGCCCAGCAAGTGTAGGGTGCGTGACAACGCACCTAGCTATTTATTCTTGCAGCAAGTGTAGGGTGCGTGACAACGCACCTAGCTAGCAAGTGTAGTGACAACGCACCTAGCTAGCAAGTGTAGGGTGCGTGACAACGCACCTAGTTATGTATTCTTGCAGTGAGAAGGGAGTAGGTCTTCAACATGAAAAAGCCTATCACGAGCCTTAAGACAAAGGGCGTTAAAAGAGAAGGGGCTTCAGCCCCTTGTTGTATGCAACTTCATCCCAGATTGGT
>JAYKIC010000105.1:0-8556 GCA_035284985.1 Leptolyngbyaceae cyanobacterium | reverse complement strand
AAACAGGTAGTTAGATTCTGTTGGGTTGGCTTCAACTGGCGTAATGGCTGGGTGTCAAAATGCTAGCCAAAATCCGATTCTCTGGGGATTGGGACAGAAAACTGCAAAAAATCAAATCAGTTTACTGGAAACTGGGGCGTCTGCGACTTGGTTTCCAGTATTTTTTGGCTTTCTGAGTCATTTTGTGACTTGGGGGAAGGGGCTGGTAAGCTTCTTGCTACAATTGAGGTATTCATTCGGCTCATGCCAATTCACAATTTAGCTTTGGAATCTAGCTGTGAAAGAGGTGAGCGGTGAAAAGGGTGTTATGGGATGCCCAAACTGAGGCAGTCATCCCCTTGTTTGCCATAATCTTAGATGTTTGTGACTGAAACTAGGAAATAGTGATGGGGCGATCGCCATTTTTCCGTAACATTACGGCACTTGGGGCTGTAACTGTAGCCTATGCATCTTGGCAACGGGCTATGTGTATTTTTTTGATGTTGGGGATGGTACTAGTGGTGAGTGCGGCCTGTACTAGCCCCAGGGAGGAACCTGAGTCTGCGGCTACGGGTTCTACCACCACTGAACTGCCCCAGGAGCCTGGAACGGATCAGGGTGGGCTGGATTCTGGCACCGATGCGACTGACTCAAAACCGGGGACTGATGGAGGGACTAGCGCTGTTGGCGACGATGTGCCCCCCAGTGCGGATGTGCCGGAGGAGGTGCAAACGGAAATCTTGGCGGCGATCGCCACCGACCTGAATCAGGACATAACCGCGATTACCATCGAGAGTATTGACCCAGAAATCTGGCCAAATGGGTGTCTTGGCTTAAACCGTGAAGGAGAATTTTGCACCATGGCCCTAGTCGATGGGTGGCGGGTGCAGGTTTCTACAGGCGACATGGCAGTAACATACCGTGCGAACCAGGATGGAACCCTGGTTCGCCGTGAGCTATAGCTGAATCTAGAGAATCCACAAACTAAAAATTCACCCCCCGCTAGGGGGAAAATTAGCCATTGTTGGGCACATGATCAATTTGGGCATAGCCGCTAAAGACTAGCGTCTTGCCATGGGTTTCCAATCGATTAATCCGCAGGGTAATGCCATCCAGGTTAAAGCGATCAAGATCCACCATACTATTGAGAATTTCAGCGAAGCCATTGGTCAAAACCCTGGCCACTCCCTGCATGTCGCTCTCGATATTTGAGCTGTCAAATTGGGCATCTTTGAACACCACGCGGCGGCGACGCTCCACTGTAAGGGTGGAACTAAGGGAGATAGGAACGTTGCTACGGTTCGGTAAATCCGTGAACGCCAGAATTTTCACTTGGTTATTCGGCTTTAGTTCAACCTGGATATCCCGAAATGTTACTGGATCTCCGCCTGACAAATTGGTCAGAGGCTCAGCATCAACGTTCACAAGGCGCTGTTTAACCAGATCGGCCTCAAACGCCTTATTGATAGCCTCCTCCGTCAGTACGACCTGGGCCACCGCTTGAGTGGGCTGCTTAAGCTGGAGTTTGCCTGCAAAAAGCGCTGCCGTATCAATCATGACGGCATCGGTTTCAAACATCATCTCCTTAACGGCAAAAGCGCGGCGAATGACCAATTCCCGTCCCTTCATCTTGAAGCTGTCAATCGACCCCTGCAATAATTTGCTGGAGGGTTCGCATCGAACATCTACGTCAACTAGTTCACTCGATGTGAACAAGTGACGAATCGATTGACTGGCTACTGTGTTGAGCATACGTCCACCCAAATCACCACCAGGCTTATTTTTGAGGTCAAGCAAACTGCTAATCATGTGTATTTGGCCTCAGACAAAACCATCTGCCTATCTTGTAACAAATTATTACACGAGTTTGCAATACGTAAACTTTAGGAATTGGATAAGCATTGATAATAGTTGCCCTCTAGTGATTTAAATCACGTTTTTAGATGAAGAATATGGCTGAATTTTACGATTCAAACCACACCATCGGCAAGACCGAACCTACTCCCTTATCTTTAGCTTACCATTCCTCTGCCGCTGTGCCCGATCCGCGCTTGCGGCGATGGCGTTTGATTTTGGGGCAGGGTGACGTTTCTCCAGTCATGGCGGCAATGCCTTGGTCTGAGCAAGATGAGGCGATGGATCAGGCATTAGAAATGCTTTATGGACGAGGGCAAGGGGCAGCGGATGGGCAGAGCGATCGCTCCTCCAGTTTGCAAGAATCAGCCCCTACGATCACGGGCTGGTTGGGGGATATCCGTACCTATTTTCCGGCATCGGTGGTGCAAGTGATGCAACGGGACGCGCTGGAACGGCTAGATTGGCAGCAATGGCTCACCGATCCAGCCGCCCTGGAAATGATTGAACCCGATGTCCATTGGGTGGCCAACTTGTTGGCGTTGCGCTCAATCCTGCCCGAATCGGCGAAAAAGACGGCTCGACAAGTCGTTCAAAGATTAGTATCAGAGTTATTGGAAAAACTAATGATGCGCTTGCAGCAATCGATTCGAGGGAGTTTGCACCGGGCCAGTCAGACCCGCCGACCGCGCCATGCAGAAATTAACTGGTCCCGGACTATTCGGGCCAACTTGCGCCATTATCAACCGGATTACGGCACGATTATCCCCGAAGTGCGGCTGGGATATGGACATAAACGGGCGGAACTCAAGCACATCATTCTCTGTGTGGATCAAAGTGGTTCTATGTTGCCTTCGGTGGTGTATGCCAGTATTTTCGCGGCAGTGTTGGCTTCTATGCCCACGTTGAAGACCCACTTGGTGTTGTTTGATACGGCGGTGGTGGATGTGAGCGATCGCCTCCATGATCCCGTCGATCTACTCATGGGCACGCAGCTAGGGGGAGGCACGGATATTCACCGCGCCCTCAGCTATTGCCATACTTTGGTGCAGCAGCCAGAGGAAACGATTTTGTTTTTGATTAGTGATTTGTATGAGAGGGGAAGTGAGGTTAATTTGCTCAAACGGATGGAAACCATTGTTAGTGCGGGAACCCAGGCGATCGCCCTCCTCGCCCTGAGTGATCAGGGTATCCCCGCTTTCAACCAGGCGATCGCCAGCCAGTTAGCGAGCCTAGATATCCCTGCTTTTGGTTGTACGCCGGATCAATTTCCTGCCCTGATGGCCACCGCCATCAACCGGGAAGATATTCAGCAATGGGCAGCGGCGCAGGGGATTGAGGTGATAGGTTAGGCGGATTTGAGGGGGTGGGAAGTGGGTCATTTCTGCTTTGTTATTCTTCATTTTCGGAAGGACACCAAAAGATATTAAGATGACAACTGCTGCCATTATTTCAACACGGCGGCAAATTCGGCGGTGAGATTGCGTGAGGTAGGGTTTATGGCATCGGATACATCTCTTCCCTTAGCGGACCAAGTGGCGGTGGTTACGGGGGCTTCTAGGGGCATTGGGCGAGCAACGGCGCTAGCGTTGGCTGAACAGGGGGCGACGGTGGTGGTGAACTATGCCCGGTCGAGTCAGGCGGCGGTTGAGGTGGTGGCCCAGATTGAGGGAATGGGCCGTAGTGCGATCGCTCTCCAAGCCGATGTTTCCCAGGAAGACCAGGTGGATGCCCTGTTTAAAACCGTGATGGAAAAATATGGTCGGGTAGATGTGCTAGTGAATAATGCTGGCATTACCCGCGATACCCTGCTGATGCGGATGAAACCGGACGACTGGAATGCGGTGATTAGCCTCAACCTCACCGGAGTGTTCCTCTGTATCAAAGCGGTGACGAAGCCAATGTTAAAGCAGCGATCGGGTCGGATTATTAATGTGGCCTCGGTGGTGGGATTGATGGGAAATCCAGGCCAAGCCAACTATAGCGCGGCTAAAGCTGGGATTATTGGCTTAACGAAAACCGTAGCGAAAGAATTGTCCAGCCGGGGGGTCACGGTGAATGCGATCGCCCCTGGCTTTATCGCCACTGACATGACGGAAGAGGTCGCCGCTGACGAGATCGTCAAGCACATTCCCCTGGGTCGCTTGGGTACTGCCGAGGAAGTGGCTGGTCTCATTCGGTTTTTGGCGGCTGATCCCGCAGCGGCTTACATCACTGGACAAACCATTAATGTGGACGGTGGCATGGTGATGGCTTAAGCTTCTAGCCACGCCGATAAATCCCGCCCCAGCAATGTTTGCAACCGAAGAATGTCCTCCCGGTAGTCGTCGATCAAGGCGTGCCGCACCGTTGGACTCAGGGTTGGCTTAAAGGCGGGATCAACCTTAGCCGGATCGGCTAAGTTGCGTTGCCGCAGACCTTTGACGATTTTGTAACGTAAGTCAGATTGCAGGAAAGGCTTGAAGATTTCCTTAATTGGGTGCGGTTTGGTGAGAAAGTTGTGAATTAATCGATTTTTGGGAATGCGGGTGGCGTTGTGCTGTTGGGCGATCGCGGGCTGAAAGGTAGGATCGACTCCCAAAAACTCAAACATCTCGGTAATCAGTTGTTGCGGCTGCTGGCACAGGTCTTCGTAGAGGCAAACTTTGATTTGCTCTGGGGCGAAATACTGATAGTACTGCTGAAGCTGGGCATGGTAAAACCCCATCGCCCTATAGTGCCACCAGCAGTCAAATTCCTCCGCAATGCGTTCCGGTTCTGCCGCCAGCGCTTCCCCAAAGTCGGTCAACAAATCGCTGCCCCGGCTAAATTGATACACATAGGCGGAAAAGGCTCGCTCTACCGGATTCCGTAACACCACTAGCAGCTTGGCATCGGGGATGTAGTGGTGAATCCGGGCTGCGGCTTTGGGACTGTAGAGATAACGCACAGACGCTTCCCCAATCGCTACCTCATCCGTCACTCCGGTAAATAAGCCTTGATAGGAGGGCAAATCCGTCACTGTCACCCGTGGATCATCCAACACTTCGCCTTCTAGGGCAAAAAAATTGGGTTCTTTGACCGGACTCATAAACACTTGGGGATGTTGTTTGAGATAGCGATAAAGCGAGGTGGTGCCTGCCTTCATGGCACCGATGATGAGGAAGTTGGGGAGGGTCATGGTTAATTGGGATAATCAAGGTGAAACAACTGCGGTTTAGGACAGCGATCGCAGGGGAGCTAGGGGGGCGATCGCTCTCTAGTGTGCCCAATTTTCGCCCATAATTTCCATGGCTCAATCGGGTCATGGTCCGTTATTGCACTTTATTGCCCGATGTCTGGGTTGTGGGATTCAGCCCCGATGCCCCAATCCTTGTCTCCGCCAGTGCAGACCTTATCGACCGCACCGTTAGGCTGTGACCCGTGGGAGATTTGGAGCAGATTGTCTGCTTCGCTGAAGTCAGCGATCAACAGTAACAGTGAGAGTTGAAACGGGCCTCAGCCTGATCAATCCGCTGCCACATGCAACATCGGGTCCAGTTTGCCGTCCCGATCCAGTGCGTGCAACTCATCACACCCGCCGATGTGCTCCCCATTGATAAAAATTTGGGGCACACTTTTCCGACCGTTGGCACGGGTCGCCATGGCCGCACGGGCCTCGCTGTCCCCATCAATTTTGTATTCGGTGAAGGCCGCTTGCTTCCAATTGAGCAACCACTTAGCCCGGATGCAGTAGGGACACAGTTGCCAGGTGTAGATTTCGACGGTGGCGATCGCCGGATTCGTCGATTTACCAGAAACGATATTCCGTAAAAGGTTTAGCATGATGACGCTCCTCCTGTTGTAGAGCTAGCTGATACTTGGCGGCTGGATGTTCAAAAAACTTGATATTAGTTTACATCGCCCCTCACACATAGCTGCTCTTTTGCCGACTGAACATGGTGTGATACACCCCATGGTGGCCCATGAGTTCATCATGACTGCCCTGCTCAATGATGGTGCCCTGTTCCAGTACGATAATGCGATCGCACATTTTCGCCAAGGCCAGCCGATGACTCACCACCACCGCCATGCGATTCTGGGCGATCGCCTTAAAGATCTGGTAAATTTCATGTTCATTTTTTGGATCGAGAGCAGCGGTGGGTTCGTCAAACACCAGCAATTCCGCCTGGGCCAAGCGCATGAGGGACCGGGCGATCGCCACCCGCTGCCATTGTCCCCCCGATAATTCCATGCCGTTTTCCAACTGCTTACCCAGGGGCGTTTCCAAGCCGTGTTCCAGTTCCCCTCGCAGGTAGGCCAGTCCGGCTTCTTCCATAGCCATTTGAATGGCCGCATCGTGATCCAGTTTTTCCAGACAGCCCCAGCCCACATTTTCCCGCAGCAGGGCCGGAAACCGGGCATAATCCTGCATCACCACGGCAATACGCGATCGCAAATCATCCAGGCAGAGCGATCGCAAGTCCTGTTGATTCCAACAAATCCGGCCTTGGCTAGGGTCGTACAGGCGGCACAACAGCTTGGCTAGGGTGGTTTTGCCCGCGCCATTTTCGCCGACCAGGGCCACCATTTCACCGGGGCGGATGGAGAGGTTGATATCGTGAAGAATGGGGCGATCGCTGCCGGGATAATGAAAGCCTAAATGTTCCAGATGAATCCCCTGACGATCGGGGGCAACGGTAGACAGAGGGGCGATCGCCTCTGCACCGGAAACCAACTGGGGTTGCAGATCCAGTAATTGAAAAATGGGTCCCGTGGCCAGGGCCACATCATAGATATCACCCGTGTTAGCAATCAAGATGTAAAGACTGCGGCGTACCTGCAAAATAATTCCGGTGAATAGGGCCAAGTCTCCCAGGGTGAAACTGCCCTGCAACACTCCAATCACCACGTAAATGTAAGGTAAAGCTGCGCCTAACCCCCCCAATAAGGCCCACAGCATTACCGCTAGGGCTTCATCCCGTCGCACCGCCGCCATGGTGTTGAACAGGTTGCGGAATAGACCATGCCAGCGATCCAGCAATATGGATTGCAAGGAAAACAAGCGAATTTCCTTGGCGTAGATGTCGCCCCGAATCACTTTGGAGTAAATATCCATTTCACGGGTGACACCTGCTTGGGTTTCCTCGACCCGCCAGCTTTTCTTGTGGTACTTCATTTCCACGCGGATTGAGGGGATTGCCGCTGCCATCAGCACCAAGGGCACCCACCAAGCAATGGAGATGGACACGAGTACGGAGGGCACAAATAGGAATACTCCCACCAAGCTGGCCGCCACAATAAAGGAGAGCCGTTGAATCCGTTCTAAACCTTTTTCCGTCAGTTCCAGCAAGTTAAGCAAATCGGGGCTTTCAAACAGGGCAATGTCGTCAAAATTTGCCACTTTGGTTAATACGCTGCCCTGAACGTAGCCTTTGACCCGATCGCGCAAGGCTGCAAACAAGGTGGTGCCAATGGAATCGATGGAATCCACAAACAGATTCAGTAAAACGGCTCCCACCATGGCCCACAGTAGGGTTGGTTGGGATAGCAAGAGGGCGATCGCGTCATCCATGGAGCGATCGGCCAACAGTTGGGTGGATTCATCAATCACCACTTTGCCGAGAAATAGGGCAATGGATGGTCCTGCCCCGGTGATTAGATTGAGAATGGCGAGATTGCGTAATTCTTTTGGGGCCGCTTGGACCACCATCCCAATGCTGCGCCGTAGCGCTTCCATGGGCGATAATTCTGCTGGTTTCATGTTAGCTATGTTTGGGACTACTATAACTCTGCCATGGTTGATGAGGTGAAGGGGTCTCAACCATGGAGAGCCATGCAGTGCTACAGTGCGATCGCCTTGGGTTCCTGATCCGGGATCGGACGCTGAGTTAATCGGGGGGGGATTCCAAGTGGTGTTGGATCTGAACGAGGGAGTGGGCGATCGCCATCAGTCAGTCAATCCACCGCCCTAGAAGCCACTGCCCAGCATTAACAGGGGCGCAAGCACTGCCATCGCCAATTCTTCTTTTGAGTCATGATCCATTGTATTAAGGCAAATGTATTAAGGCAAATGTATTAAGGCAAATGATGCTGATAATTTTGAGGCTGATGGCTCTACTCTGATTCCCGATCAGACTCCCGATTCTCCATATTTTCCCCTTCCCCGCTCATCTCTTCCTTAAACCCACGGAGGGTTTTTCCCAAAGCACCCCCTAGTTCTGGAATTTTCTTGGGGCCAAAAATGATGATGCCAACCACCGCAATCACAACGACCTCCGGCCACCCTAATCCAAACATACTTGTCTCCTTAATGGGTTGTTTCCATATCTTGTCACCTGCTGTCCACATGGTATACCAATGGGAGCGACAGCAGCACAGAACCAAAGGTTTAAGGTGAGGAGGCGATCGCAGGATGTGCCCCCTCGGCTACCATCACCAGTGTCAGTCCTCAAGCCAATCCCCCGATCGCCTGACTCAGTAATCCTTACCTCACTCAGTAATAGTTAAAGGTGACGGTTGTTGACTATAATTTCAGCAGCTATCCTAGCCTGACGTATGTTACGGAGTATGGTCCATGTCTGAGCAATCCCTTGAGTTTCTTTCCCCTGAACAATTACTCGCTCATTTGAAGTGGCGCTACGCCGTGAAAAAGTTTGATCCCGATCGCAAAATCACCCCAGAGCTTTGGGCTGCGTTGGAGGAAAGCCTCATCTTGTCGCCATCTTCCTTTGGAATGCAACCCTGGAAGTTTTTTGTGGTGAA
>JAYKIC010000104.1:0-4467 GCA_035284985.1 Leptolyngbyaceae cyanobacterium | reverse complement strand
TAGCCAGAATGTCTATCTCCGTCGCTCATCCGCTATCGTCTTCTTCTGAACCTACTAGACCTGTCCGAAAATTGGGATGGAGTACCCGCGCAGTGGGTACTCCATCCCAATTTTCGGACAGGTCTAGTAGGTTCAGAAGAAGACGATAGCGGATGAGCGACGGAGATAGACATTCTGGCTAGGATACTGGTGTAATAACGATTCACGTCCTGTGGTCCCTCATTAGGGTCACAACCAATGACATGTGACAACTTATAAAGATAAAACGAATCGACCCTAAAAACAGGCCAAACTCAACTATGTTATCAATGCATTGCTGATTTAGGGTTCATCACCCTGTAAACAGAGTTTACGTCTAAATGCCCATAGTCCTTTCAAAATGATTTAGCATAGACAAAAATCACCGTATCACACGGATTACATCAGTATGGCCTCCATCCTGATCGCCCCTGATTTTTAAGATTCATCCTAACTTCCCCCGATCAAACGTGGTCAAAAACGCTCAAAGAAAACCCTTACAACAACGACGACGAAAAGCTCCTGTACCCAGTTCTCCCCCTCCCGTGGTGGAGGTTTTTCGCTTTGTCCGTGATGTTACCGCCATCACCGCAGGAACCATCCTCACCGTAACCATGTTCGCCAGCTCGGTAGCGGCAGGGGGGTTGGTCGGCCTAGCGATTAGTTTCCGCAACCTGCCTGATGTTCGGGTTTTACGGGATTATATCCCAACCGAAACTTCATATATCTACGACATCAATGGTGCATTGCTAGACAGCATCCACGATGAGGTCAACCGGGATGTGGTGACCATTGACGAGATTTCCCCTGAATTAAAGCGAGCCGTATTAGCCATTGAAGATAGCCATTTTTATAGCCATAGGGGCATCAATCCCACCAGTATTGGGCGGGCCTTGTTGGTGAACTTGGAACAGGGACGTACCGTTGAAGGGGGATCGACCATCACGATGCAATTGGTCAAAAATCTGTTTTTGACCCCGGAACGGAGCATTAGTCGGAAGGTGGCGGAAGCCGTTCTGTCGTTGCGGCTAGAGCAAATTTTCACTAAAACCCAGATTCTGGAGATGTACCTCAACCAAGTTTACTGGGGACACAATACCTACGGGGTGGAAACAGCGGCCCAGAGTTATTTTAATAAGTCAGCCGCCGATCTTTCCTTGGCTGAAGCGGCGATGATGGCTGGGTTGATTCAGGCTCCAGAAACTTACAGTCCCTTTATTAACTACCAGGTCTCGAAGCAGCGGCAAGCGATTGTCTTGCAACGGATGCGACTGCTCAATTGGATTACCGAAGCCGAATATGAAGCCGCTAAAGTAGAACCGTTATATCTCGGTGAAATCACCTCGTTTCGGCAAAGTCAATCCCCCTACATTACCGATGCTGTCGTCCAAGAACTCAATCGCCGTTTCGGTGAAGATGCGGTTCGGACCGGAGGAATGCGAGTTCAAACCACGATTGATGTCAATTTTCAGCGCCAAGCCGAAGCCATCGTCCGGGATGGACATCAGAAAATTCAGCAACAGGGACTATATGCTGACCAGATTGCCCTAGTGGCGGTTGATCCTCGGACTCATTTTGTCAAAGCCATGGTTGGCGGAATCAATTACGAGGAAAGTCAGTTTAATCGGGCGATTCAGGCCAACCGTCAGCCCGGTTCTGCGTTTAAACCATTTGTGTATTACGCCGCTCTCGCTTCGGGACGATACACTCCTGGGTCTACCATTGATGATAGCCCTGTTTCCTATCCTGATGGAAATAAACTCTATTCTCCCCGTAACTATGATGGTTCTTTCTACGGCCCCATTAGCCTAACCCGTGCCTTGGCCACCTCTCGCAATGTGCCTGCGATCAAATTGGGGCAAGCGGTGGGGTTGGATAAGGTGATTGAAGTCTGTCGAACCTTAGGAATTGTTAGCCCGATTGAACCTGTAACCTCTTTGCCATTGGGGGCAGTGGATCTGACTCCGATGGAAATGGCTGGGGCGTATGCCACCTTTGCGAGTGGGGGTTGGCAGTCGGAAACGACCTTTATTGTCCAAGTCGCAGATAGCCACGGCAATATTTTGCTAGATAACCGACCCAAGCCTCAGCTAGTGC
This sequence comes from Leptolyngbyaceae cyanobacterium, assembly GCA_035284985.1. GTDB lineage: Bacteria > Cyanobacteriota > Cyanobacteriia > CAKZMO01 > CAKZMO01 > JAAHGY01. The sequence goes on along the minus strand of JAYKIC010000104.1, from coordinate 2,352 downwards.
TAAATCAATGGGCTGTGGCTTCTCTGACTGAAATGTTAAAGGGGGCAATCGATGGGGGAACGGGGAGTCGGGCTAGGCTCGATCGCCCTGCCGCTGGAAAGACGGGCACCACTTCTTCAGAGCGAGATATCTGGTTTATGGGCTATGTGCCCCAGCTATCGGTGGCGGTTTGGATTGGTAATGATGATTATCGTCCACTCAGTGGCGGTGCTACGGGGGGCGGATTTGCAGCTCCACTGTGGAAAGAGTTTATGACTGAGGCTCTGAAGAATACCCCGGTAGAAGATTTTCCAGCCTCTTCTAATTTTGAGCAACCCAAACCATAGCCGTTTGTCGCCACAAATCGACCCATTGCCATAGTTGGTGGCGATCGCTCTCCTCAATCCCATACCCCGCCTCTACGGATCAATTTGCTCCTTCATCCGTTCTAGGGTTGTATGCATTTGGCTGAACATTTGGTCAGGGGTCATGCCAAATTGCCCTAAGTGGGTTTTGAGTTGTTCCACGGTCATTTTTGCTGTGAAGTCCTCCGAGAGTTCAAATCGCTTCATAAAAATGCGATAGCGCTCCATGACGGCTTCCATCTGCTCGATGTAAAGCTTTTTCCCCTCTCGATCAAATTTGCCGTACTCACTTCCAAGCTGAACCAGTGATTGGTAGTCGCCAAACAACTGCTTGGCCTCTTGTTGAACGATCTCTGAGTCAAAAAATCCCATTTGCTATTTTGGCATTTCAAATTAAGCAGCGATTGCAGGGCTGAATCAGCCTCTGACTGTATATGGATTCATTTTAATGTAGAGAATTGACTCTAACTCAAGAACCTTGAGTGGGGATTTCCCCCCATGATCGCACGATGACTTGGTCGGGGTGAGGAAAAAAGATAACCCAAAGGTTGGCCACCGTGGCTATGGCATTCCGAAACAACCTAGCCACAGGTGTCAGGCCAAAGTCAAGCCTAGATGATCTTGAAGGCACGGAGTCCCCAGAACAAGGTAATGGCAGCTCCCAAAAAGCCAAATAGCATAACGGTGTATGCGATCGCTCCAGATACAGGCATATTGTCTCCTTACTGATTATGGATGTGAACAGGATTCACCTTTCTATTGAAGCATTTTGGGGGAAAGAGGGTAAGCGATCGTCCCAACTCATTTCTCGGCATCGTTGCAACGATCGGCCTAAATCCATCATGGACAATACACTTGGCCATTCATAAAATAGGTTTCGCCAATACCCCCTTCACACAATACAGTTTTGGTGGAAACCTCTCCATTAAAAGTGTCTAGCCAGACCTTACCCATATATCCTCGAACCTGAGTCTGGGGAATAGCAATGGCAGAGGCAAATACGGTAACTTGGTTGCCGTTAATATCTCGATCATTCCCGGTACCAGGGTGAACCCTATATCTATAGTTCGTCGTGAGTTCATTGATTCCTACGGCGAGATCCTGGAGATTACCCGCAAAATGCCCCTGTTCCAGGTAATATTGCTGTTGCACTTTCAAAATGGCACTAATATTGGCTCGCGCTTCTGCGCCTTTCGCTTTAGTTGCGGCATCAAGAAAGGATACACTCGCGATCGCCGACAAAATCCCAATGATGATAATCACAACCAATAGCTCGATCAGGGTAAACCCTTGGCTTGATTGATGGCGATCGCCCAGTCGTCGTTGGGTAATCAGCCAACACAATAGTTGAAACCTCACAGAAGTGAACATAGGCTTTAACCCCATCTAGAAATCTTTCAATTCCTGTAACCTTTACGCATTTTTCACACCTTTACCCGGAAGACTAACGCATGACTAATCCGTAATCCCCCCCTAGATTGGAACCAAAAACGCCTTACACATCGACCCTAGGATATCGCAAATAAGTAAAGAAACTTGAGATGGGCGGCAGCACTTGCCGCCCCCCAACAGATACTTTACCTTTTTGAAATCCCTTACCCATCGGACAGGTCAATACTTCCCATTATGCCTAATTAAACTAGAAAGCTAGGACTGTCTATGTGAATTTCTTGTAAGGTTTCAATAAAAATACGTAAAAACCCTTTTTCCAGCCGTCAGCTAAACCCTAAGCCCCGTTATGCGTAAGTATTTTAAACGATAAGGCGATCGCTGCTCCGGTATACAGCGTGTAGGATGATTTAAACATGGCGGCGGGATGATCCACAATCATATCCGTTTAGCGAAGCCTAACTATAGAACTGGATGATCCTAGCTTTCTCCTTTGCTATGTTCTCCCAACAGGCTGCGCCAAAGTAAACAAGAAAATCCGCCCCCTTTGTAAAGGGGAGTTAGACAGAGTAACGCTAAACACATGCCCCCTCCTGGTATTTTATTTTCAAGCAAGTCC
>JAYKIC010000103.1:0-10546 GCA_035284985.1 Leptolyngbyaceae cyanobacterium | reverse complement strand
GCCTGATATTTAACATCATTTTCAACCGGATCACGTAGAAAATACATATCCTGGAAGGTAATCTGGGGAATCACCAGTAATAGGAGCAGGGTGGCATAAAAGTTTTGACCTGCTACAACCAAGTAAGCGGCAACCCCAATCTGGAAAACATCAATCATTAAGACACAAATCCAGGCGGCAGATTGGGTGCCAAACATGACAGGCAGGGATTGCAGACCGAGTTGGCGATCGCCTTCCACACTTTTAAAGTCGTTAACAATAGCGATGCCCAGCCCGGAAAGGCTATAGAACAGAGTCAGAACCATTACCGTGGGGGTCAGTTCGCCAAACAGGGCTTGTCCCGCCCACCACGGTAAGGCGATGTAACTAGCGCCTAAGGCATAGTTGCCCAACCAGCCATTCTTTTTCAGCTTCAGTGGCGGTGCTGAGTAGATATATGACAAGAAAGACCCCCCTAAGGCTAGGACCGTAAGAATGGGAAATTGATGCCCTGCCCACCGATCCAAGCCATAGGCAATCAAGATCCCTGCCGCCAGCAATACAATCACCTGGGTAACGACTTGGGGAATGGAAATGGCACCGGAGGGAATGGGGCGATAGGGTTCATTAATCGCGTCGATCTCTCGATCGTAAAAGTCGTTGATGGTTTGGGTGTAGCCTGCTAGCATTGGCCCGGACATGATCATACAGGCGATCGCCGCCAACACATTCCCCACTGTCCACGTATAATGGCCAGACGAAGCCGCCCCACAAAGCACTCCCCATATCAACGGTACCCAAGTAACAGGCTTCATCAATTGCAAACGAATTTTCCAAATGGACGTTTCACCCGCTTCGGCCCCTTTCATCCCCAACAGTTGACGGGCATTATTTTTGCGACTACCGGGTTCCGACGCAGGAGATGAACCTCTAGCCTTTGGGGCGTCTGGTGGAGTAGATGGATTCAAATCTTGGGAAGAAGTGGGATCGGCCATGGCTCACTCTATAGTTTGTGGGAAGTTTGTGGAACAGTTGCATTCAGGAATTTGGGATGGACAAACCAACGCCAAGCAGCAATAACTGTAAATCATAGCAAATGTTAACAAAGCTAAAGCATTTTTCTTGGCGCAACAGGGTTTTCAGAGATGGCCTAACCTCTTGCTAAGGGAGGGAAGGGATTGGCTCAATCCTGTGTACCAATTGGCTTCTGCCCTTAACGTGTAACCTCAACTTAAGGCTAAAAAGAGATGATTAGATAGCTATCTTGAAACTTTGCACCCGTTACAGGCTTGCCTCGTAGCTCTGGGGGCAGAGAAATATTGCGACGTTGATCCCCAGCTTCAATGGTGACTTCTGGGCCATACTGGGTAAGCTTCACCTGTTTCTTGTCAAAGTAAGGCAGAAATAGCTTAACGGTACGCTGAACGGTATCAATGGTCATGGCAGGAGGGGCGATCGCAGTTTGGCTCATATCTGGCAGGGCTGCTGTAAGCGGCTGCCAACGCTCCAGACCCGTACCCTTAAGCGAACATTCCGGCAAGGCTGTCACCGATAAGGGTAAACACTGCGATGAAATCTCCGCCGCATCCTGGGCTTGATTACACAAAACCCCATTGACCGATAGACCAATTTGCTGGGCACTTCCCCATAGGTATTTGGCCGTGGCGATCGCCTCCGGGGCTGGGGTTGTCACCAAGTAAGCCACGACCCGATGGGGATCGTTCACTGCCGCCTTACCCTGTTCTAAAACATTATTAGCATTGTTCGTGGGCTGGGCCAACCAATCTCCGCCCCAGTCCACATTCAACACCGCACTGGCTACGGGTTGGGCAAAGGGGGTGAGGGTCTTCACTAAGTCGGAGTCGAGAAACACGTTACGAAAGCGCCGCAGGTACCAGCCCAACACTTCCGGCATCCCCAACATGCGTAAGGTGGACTGATCCCCCCGGCCATCATAGACAATCACATCATAGGTACCAGCTGCTTCGTACTGGCGGAGTTGGTCCAACGCCAAGGCTTCATCCATCCCTGGCATAATGCCTAGTTCTTGCCCATAAACGTTTTTGAAAAAGGGATCTTTGAGATATTGGGCTTCTGTGCGTTTGACATCCTCCCAACTGCGTTCAAACAATGCCGTAGATTGAAATTGCAGGACATCAATGTTGGGGGACAGGGCTTGGGGGGAACAGGTTAAATCCAGCCCCAGCCACAGACCCAACACGGGTCCAGAGTCATGGCTAGCGAGCAATACCCGTTTCCCTTGGTGGGCTAGATGCTGGGCAGTGGCGATCGCCACCGTGGATCGTCCCACCCCCCCCTTGCCCAAAAATGTCAGTATCAGTGTCATCGACAATCTCCCCAGAGTGCCCTTAACTTATCAAACCGTAGCCGCCCACAATACATAAGCCAAACCAGTGCTGAATTAGCGAAGCGTAACCCAGCACGAAATTGGCATCCAGAAATCATCTAAAGACCATGCACTCAAGATACTATTGGCTCAAGTGTTTTAGGCAGAGATTTCTACTTCATCCTCAAAGAACCAAGTGATAAAGCTGTCGTCAAATTTGACAACTACCCCTACACCGCTCCCATCCGTCATTTTATAGCCTTGAACTGTTCCCACTTGCCCTAAGTGCTGGACTGCACCTTGGGAAGAGCGATCGCGCAATCGACTAACTCGAACCTTCTGACCAATCTCCATGACATCTCCAATCCAAATATTACGATGCTTGCTACAAACCAGTTTGGTATAAACCAGTTTGGGTAAACCATTTCACATAGTATCAGTGTCTTGCAATTTATTAAGCACCTTCGGCAAAAATACCTGTGGCTGGGTTAGGGTATGCTCTGATCACATAGCAGAATCGTGGGAGCGGAGGATTCATCACCATGTTGGCAAAACGGATTGTTCCCTGTTTGGATGTCAAGGCAGGGCGGGTAGTCAAAGGAGTTAACTTTGTCAATCTGCGGGATGCAGGTGATCCCGTGGAATTAGCCCAAGCCTATAACCATGCAGGGGCGGATGAACTAGTGTTTCTGGACATTACCGCCACCCATGAAGACCGTTCAATTATTTACGATGTGGTGCAACACACCGCTGAACAGGTTTTTATTCCCTTGACCGTCGGGGGCGGCATTCAATCCTTAGAGGATATTAAAAAATTGTTACGGGCTGGAGCCGATAAGATTAGCATGAATTCGGCGGCGGTCCGTAACCCAGATTTAATTAACCAGGCCAGCGATCGCTTCGGCAACCAATGCATCGTAGTGGCCATTGATGCCCGTCGCCGCCCACCCGTGGCGGAATCAGACCCCTCAGCCATGGAAAACGGCACTCCCCAATGGGATGTATATATCCGAGGAGGCCGAGAAAACACCGGGCTAGATGCGATCGCCTGGGCCAAAGCAGTGGAGCAGCGGGGGGCTGGAGAATTATTAGTCACCAGCATGGATGCGGATGGAACTCAAGCAGGGTATGACTTAGAACTCACACGGGCGATCGCCCAACAGGTTAAGATTCCCGTGATTGCCTCTGGCGGAGCCGGAACCTGCGATCACATTCGGGAAGCCCTGACCACAGGTAAAGCGGAAGCCGCGTTACTGGCATCCCTGCTGCATTATGGCCAACTGACCGTAGCCGAGATCAAAGCCCATCTAGCCGATCACAATATTGCTACTCGCCAAATCCCCTAATAGACCCTAATAGTCCTAGACAAACCAAAATCCAAAAAACCCATCAATTCCGGCAAATAAATCCTGCACGTTTTGTGAGTGAATGTTAAGATAATTAAACACTCGACCGAATTTGATGGTGTTACACCTAAATGATTCTCATATTGATTCTGGTTATTGGCTTGGTTTCATGGGCCTTGCATTTGATGCAAGAAGCGATGGATAAAAGTGAATTCTCGCTAATGTTGGCAGGGTTACTGGTGTCCAGTGCGGCGGCAGCGTTGGTGGCGGTATATCTTCTCATGGGCCATTACATGGCCTATCGCTCTGACTTGGCACGCTATTATCAGTACCAGTCCTCTCATAGTACAGCCCAGTTATCCGGCCAAGTTTCCTATTGGTACGAGGATCGCACTAGCTACTAGGTCGCCAGGATGAGCGATTTGGGATCTAGGATATTCCCTTAAATTTTGCAAAAGTTGTTTAACGATTGATTGATAGGCGCTAGTTTAGTCAAGAAAATGGGTTGAATACTAAGAGAAGCCTGAAAAGGGGTGGTTAATTAGGCAGCGACCCTTTTTCTATCTAACCCGTCTTTCGCTATTGGCGATCGCCTCAACTCAACCCTATCCATCAACTAGACAGATGGGATGCCCCTCTAGACCGTTCGGTTATCTTACGTTTGTCTACCATAGGAATTAAGCCTGATCAATAGGTTGAGGCAAGAATTGATGAAATAGGGCATCTCACTGGCTCGATTGTGCAAGCATCGACATTTTTGTGTAGGCTTGTTAGAACATTGGCAGAATCTGTCCATCGAGGTTAGATGTAATCAATCGCAGGGTGTGGAGTAATCCGCACAACAAGGAGACTAATGCTCATGACTCATGTAATCCCAGAACTTGACACTATTGATAGTCAGTTAATCGAGGGAAGACGGTCGGAAAAGCCAAAAATTTTAGTGGTGGACGATGAACCGGACAACTTAGATTTGTTGTACCGGACCTTTAGACGCGATTTCCAGGTGTTCAAAGCCAGCAGTGGTAAAGATGCGCTAACAATTCTTACAACGGAGGGTGAAGTCGCTGTTATCATTTCCGATCAACGAATGCCAGAGATGAAGGGCACTGAGTTTCTCAGTCGCACGGTGCCCCAGTTTCCTAACACGGTTCGGATTATTCTAACAGGCTTTACCGATGTCGAAGATTTAGTCGAAGCGATTAATTCCGGTCAAGTCTATAAGTATATTACGAAGCCCTGGGACCCAAATGAACTCAAGGAAGTGGTCCGACGCGCAACGGAAACCTACGAACTGCTACGCCAGCGGACTGATGAATTGAGTCGTGCTCAAAAGCAAGCCTATCTTCTGAAGGCCCTAGTGGAGATTCCCCGCGATACCAACGCCTTTACAGATTGCTTAGAAAAAATTGCGACGGTTTTTGGGAATACCTTCTCCACCAATCAATGCACGATTCAACAGGTTATTAATAATCAGTTGTCAGAAATAGTAGGCCAGTATGCTGCGCCTGACTGCTCTCCTAATACGGTGAATGATGATCCCCTAGTCCAAGAGGCGATCGCCTCCCAATCCATCAAGTTATTCATTCACAACTCTGCCGCCGCCCGCCATGGTGAGTATTATGCGGCCCAAAAAATTGGCACCCATCTCGTTGTGCCCTTAATCGCCAAAAATACGGTAGTTTTCGTCATTTCCCTACAATGGCTCAAGGACTTTGTCCTCTCCCAAGAAGACATCTCGATTTTGTATCTTTTGTCTAACCAGCTAGCCTTAGTGTTGTCATGTATTGAATAAGGGATTTGCCATCGTAGACGTTAGTTTTTACATATAGCCGCGATTTTAATCCCCACCGAGTTTTTAGCTATGTATTCTTGCAAGCTATATATTCTTGCAGCAAGTAGGGTGCGTGACAACGCACCTGGCTATGTATTCTTGCAGTGGTAAGGGACTACCTGCGGGCCGCGTCGCGGCCTTTCCCTAAATACCCTACACTAGATAAGACGATAATCTCAGCTTGCTAATGGAGCTGAGACTGTCTTTGGTGAGTTTACTTTAGACTTGAGTTTGTTTAGCCGACCCTATGCGATCGCCCGACCCTTTCCCACCGCCCCCCCATTCAACCACTAGTGACCCAACCCCAATGGCTCCACCCTCCCAACCTCCCCCCCATGAGGTTCAAGAGTTATTTAATCGTATAGCCCCATTGTATGACCAACTTAATCACTGGCTCAGCTTAGGCCAACATCAAATTTGGAAACAAATGGCCGTAAAGTGGAGTCGTCCTTTCCCTGGCGCGACTTGCCTAGATGTCTGCTGTGGAAGTGGGGACTTAACCCGATTGCTCGCCCAAATGGTCGGCAGGACTGGCAAGGTAACAGGCTTGGATTTTGCCACCGCCCAGCTAGAACGAGCCAAGCACACCACTCCCATAAAGCTCAGCCACAGCCCAATTCAGTGGATTCAGGGGGATGCCTTAGCCCTACCCTTTGAGGATAATTCCTTTGATGCCATTACCATGGGATATGGGTTACGCAACGTGGCCGATATTCCACTCGCCCTTCAAGAACTATGGCGAGTGCTCAAACCAGGAAAAACCATGGCAATTTTGGATTTCCATCGTCCTTACAATCCTGCAATCCAAGATTTTCAATCCTGGTGCCTGAATCAGGTGGTGGTTCCCCTAGCGGCCCAGTTTGACCTGGAAGCTGAATATGCCTATATTCTACCCAGCCTCAAACGGTTTCCCCAGGGCAAGCAACAAGTGGAAAAAGCGCAACAAGCCCATTTTGTCAATGTTGTGCATTATCCCATCGCAGGCGGCATGATGGGCGTACTGGTCGCTGAAAAACCAAACTCCTAGTATCATAGAACACAGATTCAACGAGGGCTGTATCCATTGGTCGTCTCCTCACCTTGGTTATTGCTACTGCCTCCCGTTGTTGGGGGCGTAATTGGCTATTTCACCAATGATTTGGCCATTCAAATGCTGTTTCGTCCCTACAAAGCGGTGTATGTGGGCGATCGCAAATTACCCTTCACCCCCGGACTCATTCCCAGCAATCAGGAACGTCTAGCCCAACGAGTCTCTGATACGATTATGGGATCACTCCTCACCCCAGAAGAACTCCAAAAGCTGGCCCAAAAACTCCTTGACACCAAACGAACCCAAGAAGCCATCGAATGGCTTTTAACCTTAGCCATTGATCAACTCCAGGGCGTAAACGAATCCAAAGCCACCCGAATTCTAGCGGATATTCTCCGGGATCTATTTGGTGATTCTCTCCCCCGTTTGATTCAAACCATGGCCCAGCGAGACGACTTTATGGAAACCCAGTTTCGCCAAGTTTTTGACCGGGTGCTGCTCAATTTTCAACTGACGGAGGAACAAGCCACCTATCTAGCAAATTGGTTGCTCACTGCGGTCTTGCCCCCTGATGTGGTTCGTCAAACCTTAGTTGACTTACTCACCGATCGCAATATCCAAGTCATTGACAATGGCTTTCGGGAAAAAGCCACAGGTACCTATTGGGTCGTTGCCAACTTTATTGGGCTGCGGAGTACCCTAGAAAGCTTACGAAACTATTGTCTCGACGAAAAAGAAGTCAGCAACCAGCAAATTAAAGTTCTCATTCAAGATCTGGGGGTACCCCTACGCCTACAAGAATGGTTTCAAAATTTCTCGCTCCAGAATTTGCCCATATCCACCGTCCAGCAACTCCAACAGGCCATGCGGGATGGGCTACGGGATTATCTCAGAGAGAAAGGACGGGAACTACTCCAGGATTTGAGCGGCTCGGTCAATTGGGATCGCATTGCCCAATTGTTATTCGATCGCCTCCGTTATTCTGAAGTCGTCACCAGTTCCCTAGGGCCAGTTAGTCAAGAATTAGCCCTAGTCTTGGAGCGATACTTAGAACAGGATATGGAACGATTAGTCGCCGAAATTATCCCCATTCTTAATATTGATCAGGTGATTATCAATCGGGTCCAAGCCACATCACCTCAAAATCTGGAGGCAGGAATTCAAGGGATTGTTAAAAGTGAGTTACAGGCGATTGTGAATTTAGGCGGTTTTCTAGGGTTTACCATTGGCCTATTGCAGGCCGCTCTTTTATTTTTTCAAGGATAACTTTTCAGACAAAAACAAACATATGCCGCTTTGCTTACCATGGTTGCACCAACCCTCACCGTTTTGAATTTGGCTTATGATGAATGGGATAAGTCCAGTTCTTGCCTGTTCAGCACCCATGTTTGGTACATTTCAGACTAGTCGATTACGGATTGAGGTGAATACCTCTGAGGACCACATTCGCAATAGCTTGTTGCAACCTATAGCGTTCAAGCAATGGCTGTGGCCAGAGCAGTTTTCTAATGATCTGCCCCTCGAACTGATACCCCACACCACATTTACAGGCTGGTTAGGTCCAGTTTCAATTCAACATCATGTGACGACCCTAGATGAGCACCATGTTCGGTTGCTCCTCTCTGGCGGCATTGACGGCTTTCACGAGTGGGCTTGGGGGGATGGTTGGGTTCAGTCTTGTCTTGAGGGAGTGTCAACCCTACCACTAAATGTTGGGCATACCCTCTGCCTCATGCGCCTGAAACAATTTTTAGAACGGTCTCAGCCCCAGAAACGTCAACAAAGGTAAATGTTTTCGCCAAAGCCCTGAGTTCCTTGGAAGAATGAAAGGCTACATCCCGGCTTCAGGGAAAGTTTGGAGTCAATCACTTATGGCTCAGACCTATGGCTCAGACTTATGGCTGAATGGAATCGGGTGGTGATGGCTCTGGTAATTTGCATCTGATGCGAACAGATGCCGCATGGGATGGTAGCCCCTCGGCCATCGCCAGGGTATCGATGGAGTGGGCAACAGACTGGAGGGCCTGGGGCGAGTACTGGATGATGCTGGAATGTTTCATGAAAGTTTCTACCCCTAAGGCGGAGGCATATCGAGCAGCTCCGGAGGTTGGCAAGGTATGGTTAGGTCCAGCAATGTAGTCCCCTACAGCTTCTGGGGTGGAATATCCTAGAAAAATCGCTCCCGCATGACGAATCTGATCTAGGAGTTCCCACGGTTCCGCAATCTCCAGTTCTAAATGTTCTGGGGCAAATTCGTTGGAGAGTTGGGCTGCCGTATCCAGGGTATCCACAATGATCACCAATCCGTAGTGGGCGATCGCCTTCTCCGTATCGATGCGCCGGGGATGATCCTCTAGCTGAATCTGGACTTCACTCACTACCTGACGGGCCAAGGCCGAATCAGTGGTAATCAAAATCGCAGCGGCCATGGGATCATGCTCCGCTTGAGCCAACAGATCCGCCGCCACATGGCTAGCATTGGCGGTAGAATCAGCGATTACTAACACCTCCGATGGTCCAGCAATGGAATCAATACCCACGGTGCCATAAACCATCTTTTTGGCGAGCGCCACATAGATATTGCCCGGTCCAGTGATGACATCCACCTTGGGTATCGTGGCCGTACCGTAAGCCAAAGCGGCGATCGCTTGGGCACCCCCCACTCGGTAAATTTCACTGACCCCAGCCTCCTGTGCCGCCACCAATACCACAGGGTTAAGTTTTTTCTCGGCCCCTGGTGGTGTCACCATGACAATCCGGGGAACCCCTGCCACCCGTGCCGGAATCACGTTCATAATCACGGAACTGGGATAGGCTGCCCTACCGCCTGGGACGTAAAGACCAGCCCGATCCACTGGCGTATAACGCTTGCCCAAAACAACATCTTGATCTTCAAACTCAACCCAACTACGAGGGACTCGCTTACGATGAAACGCCTCCACATTGCGGCAAGCCAGACGAATGGCTTCTAAAAGCGGCGTTGGAACCTGTTGATAGGCCGCTTCCAGTTCCGCCCCCGTCACCTTGAGATCTTCAGCATAAAATTGTTGGCGATCAAATTCCTTCGTGTAATGGAGCAATGCCTGATCCCCATCAGCCCTCACCGCCTGTACAATCTCCCGCACCGCCAATTCCTTATCGAGAATTGCCTCATTATAGGTGCGATCGCATATGCGGCGCAGCTCAGCTTGCGCCTCAGTCAATTGGGTAACTATTCGCAGCATTGCCACACAAACTCTTTAGAAACACCAGTCTGAGTACCAATATCTGAACCTAGCGGCTCAATCCGATCCCCAAAGCAGTTTAGCGGTTTCCCAACACCTTGCTCCACATTACCTATAGAACCAGATCTAAGAATATCACCCCCAACCCTGTAGAGTAGAAGATGAACGCAACATACTCCAAGCATCAATAGATTTTTCCATCAGGATCGAAACTAACATTGTTCACTCTTATTCATTAGAGTAGCGCGGATTTTAGGGAACTGTGTAAGTTTCCCCGTAAATTGTAGGGAAGTAACGTGGAGCTAGAAAGAAGCCCAAAGCACACAGCCTCATCGCGCAACTGCACCAAACTCCTGGGTATCGAAATGGAAAAAGAGGAGGTAAGCCCCACAGAAAAATTGGGTCAGACCCATTTTAAAATTTTGAAATGGCGATATTGAGAAACACGAACAAATCATGTACAATACTATGTTCGTGAAGTAGTGAATAGATTTTTTCATAGGAACCTGTTGTGCCCAATATTAAGTCTGCCATTAAGCGTGTTCAAATTGCCGAACGGAATCGTCTTCGCAACAAAGCCTATAAGTCTGCGGTACGGACTCTGATGAAGCGGTGCCTTGTTGCCGTGGATACCTACACATCAGAGCCTACTCCAGAAAATATGGTAGAGGTGAATCAGTATATGTCAGCCGCGTTTAGCAAAATAGACAAGGCGGTGAAGCGCAAGGTACTCCATCGTAACAATGGTGCCCGCAAAAAAGCTCGATTGGCCCGCGTGGTGAAACAGGC
>JAYKIC010000102.1:0-6298 GCA_035284985.1 Leptolyngbyaceae cyanobacterium | reverse complement strand
GATAACTACCATGGTAATGGTTCTGCTCACTAAGGTTCGCAGCATTGAAATAAAGATGCCATCATGGTGACACCCTCCCAGTGATCCCGGATGATCCCTAGTCGGTTTAGGTTAGGCGAATGAGCGTGACAGATTTAGAGTGCTGGTGCTACGGCGTGGGGCAAGCGGACGAAGGAGTCTGCTTGCTGGTTCGCATGGGGCCCTATCGGGTTTTGCTGGACTGTGGGCTAGCGGATGTTACCCAACTCAGTTATTTAGCCTTAGATGCGGTGATTTGTACCCATGCCCATGGGGATCATGCCCGTGGGTTAGAGGCCCTACGGCAACATTTTCCTGATGTGCCGATTTATGCCAGTGAGGTAACAACCCAATTATTGCGGGTTCCATGGGCCGGGTTCCATCCCTTTCACCATAGTTTGTCACTGCCATGGCGATCGCCCCTGGAAATTTGCCCCGGTCTCTCGGTGCAAATCTGGCCATCGGGGCACTTACCGGGGGCCGCTTGTGTGCTGCTTTCCTTTGCAGGGGATACTCGGCGGCAAACCATCTTTTACACCGGGGACTGTATGTTGTCCCAGTCCCGTTTGGTCGATGGCATGCCCTTGGATGAATTGAATGGACTGAAGCCCGATGTGCTCATTGTGGACAGTAGCTACGGCACCGGACGGTATCCCCGCCGCAAGGAGCAGGAAAATCAGCTAGCGGATGTAATTCTCAGGGCGATCGCCCAACGCCATTCCGTCATCTTACCCACAACCCAGTTGGGGCAAGGTCAGGAATTACTGATGTTATTGCGAAATCATCATCATTTTACCGGGCAGGATATTGATATCTGGGTCAGTGCCAATGTGGCTACCGGGTGTGACACTTACGCGGATTTACTGCCGCAGTTGCCCAGTGCGGTGCAAAATTTTGCCCAGTATCAATCCCTATTTTGGGATGATCGGGTGCGGCCACGGGTCCATCGGTTGCCGCTGGTGGCTGATGCCACTGAACAATCAGAGATGGGGGCGGAGTGGAGAGACGCGATCGCCTCCAGTAAACCCACTATTCTCATGACCGATCCCACCATTCATTTGGATCAGTACTGTAACACTGAACGGGCGCAATGGACCGTCTTTTTACCCCAGGAACCAGGACAGGTGGACTTGTTTCATGCCCTTTCCGCCCAAATTCAAGCCTCACCCTCGTTGCAAACCAAGATTCAGTCCGGTCGGGTCAAACTCTTTCCCTACTCCTTAGGTGAACATTGCGATGGTCCGGCCCTGATGCAGTTGATTCACTCCATTCGCCCCCAGCACCTTATTTTTGTTCACGGTCCCGATCATTTTCGCTCTGACCTAGCCAGCCAAGAAGAATTACAGGTGCGCTATCAGCTTCATCTGCCCACCATCAACAGCCATATTGAACTGCCCATTAGCGATCGCTTCATCCAACCTGCCCCCCCCCAACTCCGCTACACCGGAGAACTCACCGGACTCCAAACAACGGTATTGCTAACCCTCAACAGCCAAATTCAGGCCGATCCCCGTTGGCGAACCTTGGCTGATACGGGAGTGGTTGAGGCCCAGTGGCAAGGGGATGAGTTGGTGATTCGGGGGATATCCTCCCAGGAATTGGCCTTAACTGGGGCACGGGAGCAGCCGTTTATGGTGGAATGTTGCGATCGCTGTCGCCATTACCGCGATCGGCGTTGTGGCAACAAGGAGTCGTCCCTCTTCGGTTTTCGTGTTGCCCCGGAGGGTTGTTGTCCTGTGTTTGAAACTCGCTAGTTTTAACCGTCACTATAGTCACAATCTAAAAGACGCTCAGCCCTTACTCTCGGCTCCGCAAAAACATCCTAACCAACTGGGCGATCGCGATACACCGCAGAGCGCCATAGAAATTGGCTTGGATGCTAGAGCATGAACACTGAAAAATCAGTAGGGGGCGTAATCATCATCACAGACTGCTTACGTATGTCAAGAGAAAATTAAGGTGTCGAAAAAAGATTTGGGTTTCCTAGCTATTTTTAGCCTGATAGGACACCTCCTCTCCGTAAAAACTAGTAGACAGCTAGCAGCACTTAATAAAGAATAGCGAAGAATATGTGGAGTAAGCGCTAGAACAAAAGGCAAGTTTTGTAAATTTATTGTGAGTAATATTTAGAAGAAATGAATTCAGTGTTAAAGTCAGTGATTTTGCCATCAACAGAATCTATTAATAGAGTATGTAATCTATCATTTCGTCTCGATCGCCTTTGTCTCTAAATATACGTATTATCCCTGTACTGTTAATGCTGATTCAAAAAAACAATGAAGTACGTTACATTGCTAAGTGCGATCGCCAGCATCTTCTTAATGATATCTCCCCCAGCTTACGCCCAATATACTCCACCGCCTGATCCCCCCCCTGAGACGACAACTGGCGCTGGGGGTCACTAAACGTTGGGTTCAAAGACCTTGCTGATTTGATGCCTAAAATTGGTATACAGTAATTTGGCCAACGTTATGTTGTGGGTTCTAAACGGCACCTAGCGCAATGCTTCCTTGATGTGAACAATCGGTTTATTCTTTACGTTTGCCCAACAGATGACCTAGCCCAACAGCTAGATGAGTATTTTTACCATAGTCAACAGCAGTGCGGCAAAAATCCTGCCCATCAATATATGCCCCACTGCACCTTAACGGGGTTTTTTCAAGATAGTCAGGCTTCGGTTCCCCTCTACACTGCTACGATCGAGTCTGTCCTAGCAACCGCAAACACCACAAAGCCTGATCCCGTTGCGACGGTTACACAATTGCTATTTTTACCCCACTGGCATGGATTGATCATCACATCCCCTTGGCTGAAAACCTTGACTCAAGCTTTTGCCGCCCAAGCGATTTCACCCACCCGTCAAGAGGCATTACGGCTAAAGGATTGGCTCCATATTAGTTTGGCTTATGAATTTGATCCCGCCCAAGCTGCAAGACTTCAACAGTTGGCAGAAGCGTTAGTGGACCCTAGTGCTGCCGTGGGTTGGGAACTGCGACTTTATCAGCGATCGCCCCAAAATGAGTGGACCGATCATGGGGTTTGGCGGTTATAGGCGATCGCCGGGAGATGAAGCTGTGAGTCGTGGAATACCGTAATGGTGATGACTTGCGCGTCCAACAGTTGACCTTGACCCGGTAGGGTTCCGGTGCCGGGATTAAGACCATAGGCTGGATAACAGGCGGCACTGATACTTAACCGCAGGGCATGACCTGCCAGAATCTCGATGCAGGTGGGTTGGAGGGCGATCGCCGCTGTCATCTGCTCCCCTTGGCTAGAGGATCGAACCACACGCTGATATCCCTGACTGAAGTTGTAAACCCGACCATCAGGGTAAACATCCGCTAACACCACGCAGAGGTCAAAGCTAGGCGCATCGGCGGTGCAGTGGATCTCAACCGTGGGAGTGCCTGCGATCGAGAGGGGTTGGGTAAGCAGCGGGGTGGTGTAGGTGAGGATATCGGTGCGATCGCCCAAGGCTGCTTGATTTTGGGGTCCAGCGGGAATGCTGGCGTGACCACCGAGGGCAGGAACGGGTCGCCAGGGGTCGTGGATGAGAATGTCGTGGGGAGTAGGGAGTGGGGAGTGGGGAGTGGGGAGTAGGGAGTGGGGAGTAGGGAGTGGGGAGTGGGGAGTTTTGAATGTTGAATGTTGAACCTCCTCGTTCTTCGTTCCTCGTTCTTCCCTCTTTTCAACGTTCTTCGTTCCTCGTTCTTCGTTTTTCGCTCTTGCTAATAACCCAGCGGTGGTTTGGGTGGTGGCGAGTCCGGTGGAGTGGAGGTGGTAGGTGATCGGGGTGGAGTGGGGCCAAGTGGGGGGTGTTGAGGTCCGTGGGGGGAGAACGGATCGCCACTCATTTTTTCCCATGGCAAATAGCTGGACGGGTGATTCTGGCAGGGGATTGGATTCACCGTTGAGGAAGTGGTCGAACCAGCGAATTTGCAGGTGATCGATGGGGCTGATGGCGCGATCGCCAAAATCCATGTCGCCCACGTATCGTCCCCAGGGCAAGTGGGGCCACGGTCCCACCCACAGATGTTGGGGGTAACGGCTCCGCTGGGCCATGTCCTGATATAGCCGTAGCGTCCCTCGCAAATAAAGGTCAAACCAACCGCCAATGTGGAGGATCGGTAAATCAATGGATTGGAAATGCTGGCAGGGGGACAATTGCTGCCAATACTCGTCGGGGGTGGGATGGTCGAGCCAGTCGTGGTAAAACGAGTCGGGGGCAAGGGTGGTGAGGAGGGGCGATCGCCCCGATACGGGATCATAATCCGGCTGGCGGCGGGATGCGGCGTAAAGTTGGCGGTAGCGATCGCCATCTCCCTGGCGACGAGCGGTTTCTGCCGCTAATTGCACCGCCCAACCCCAACTGGCTTGCAGACAAAAGGCTCCCCCTTCATAGGCCCAATCCCGGTAGAGGTCGTAGCCAATCATGGCGGGACTGAGGGCTTTCAGTGGGGTGTCGGTGATAGCGCAGGTGGGGTCATCCTGGGCTAAACCAATGGCGGCATACAGTTGGGTCATGCCTTGATAGGAAAAACCGTACATTCCTACCATGCCAGAACTTTGGGGCAGGGTCGCCGCCCAACGAACGGTATCAGAACCATCTGCAATTTCGGTGGCAAATAGGCTAAAATCCCCCTCAGACGTGCCCCGACCGCGCACATCTTGGATCACCACGATATAACCGTGGGCCGCATACCACTGGGGCGGGGCATAGACAACGGTGGAGGCGATCGCTCGCCCATAGGGTTGCCGCATCAGTAAGACGGGAAAGGGACCATCCCCTTCGGGATAGTACACATCGGCATCCAGCCGCACCCCATCCCGCGTATGCATGGACCGTTGTTCTTTTGGGCGTACTGATATCACAATTGTTCCCTCGCATTTCCTTCTCATCATTATGGAGGAAAGCGATCGCAACAAAATCTTGATCTTCCAAGAAATCGGGGTGCTAAACCTTGATTTGATCCGCTAAATTAAGGAATGCTAGTTACATATCGGCAAAGGAAGGAAGGATGCAGGACATTCTAACGGCTCTGTACAACGCAACGGTATCGGTTGGTGCGGGCTATCTGGGCGTTAGCTTTTTGCTGGAAATGGTGGATTTTTGGCAACGCTGTGAGCCTCAGCCGCCTCCCGCAAAAAATTCAACGGCCCTGGATGTGGAGGCGATCGCCCTGCCTGAGTCCCAAGCCTTAGAGGTATTCGAGGATAAGCAGCCAGTGGCAGTAGCGGAAATGGTGGAAACCCCTGTAGCTGTTGCCGCAGCAACGGGCGATGTCACAACGGGTGATGCAGAAACGGATGTCGTAGAAACGGGCGATGCAGAAGTAATGGAATCCCCGGAAGAAGCATCATAGAATTAGCAATTCGCCAACCCACGGCAAGCATGGCCAAGCATTACAGTGCTAGATTACTGCGAGGGCGAAATGATTCAATACGCCGCAGTTTTTCGTAAAGTTCTTGTTCTTGAGCCGTGATGCTAGTGGGGATTTGCACTTGCAATTCCACAATCTGGTCGCCTCGCTTACCCTCCACGGGATAGCCTTTGCCTATGAGCTTCAATTTCTGACCCGAATGGACTCCGGCAGGAAGCACCATTTTTACCGGACCATCCAGGGTCAGCACATCAATGCCACCCCCTAGTACCGCTTCGCTGGGGGTGATGGGAATTTGGCAGTAAATATCCGGCAATTTTAAGGTAAAAACTTCGTGGTGCAGCACTTTAATGAGCAAGGAAAGTTGATCCTGGCTCGGTTCATGGGCGGTGACGCGGATGGTTTGGCCCGATCGCATGGCCGGGGGGAGGGTGACGGTGAGCGATCGCCCATCCGCCAACCGAATTCGTTCCCGCCCACCCTTATAAGCTTTGTCCAAGGCGATATTGAGTTGCACCTCAGTCATTCCCTTCCGTTGAAGGGTTGGGGCGTTGGAGCGTTGGGGCATTTTTCGATCCTCGTGCTTCGTGCTTCGTTCTTCATTTTTTATCCCTCGTTCTCCGTTCTGCCCAACGGCGCGAGGAGTGGAACGGGGTGGGGTGGATTGGCGATAGGTTGAGGTTGAGGGCGGCATCGCTGGGGTGGGACGAGGGCTAGCACTAGGGCCAGGGTTAGGGCTAGGCTTAGGGGAAGAGGCCACTGATGCAGGAGTAGGGGAGGGCACAGAATAGGATGAACGGGGTGCCGAAGGCGTGACGGATCGGGTCGGGGTTGGGGTCGAAGAGGCGGAAGGCGAGGATCGGGGCGTTGGCGAGGGCGTTGGCGAGGGGGCGCGAAAG
>JAYKIC010000101.1:0-3519 GCA_035284985.1 Leptolyngbyaceae cyanobacterium | reverse complement strand
TAACCTATTTGCGCCAGAGGGGGTGATTCAAGCGGCCCAGACCTTGGCCGCAGCGGCATTTGGGGCAAAACAAACCTGGTTTCTTGCCAACGGTTCCACTTGCGGCATTGAGGCGGCCATTTTGGCTACCTGTGGACCGGGTGATCGCATTCTCCTCCCCCGGAATGTGCATCGATCGGCTATTTCTGGCTTGATTTTGGCGGGAGCCATGCCCATTTTTGTGGACCCCGATTACGACCCAGATTGGGATATGGCCCATGGGGTGACGGTGGCGGCGATCGCTCAAGCTCTCCAAACCTACCGCGATATTAAAGCGATTCTGATTGTTGCCCCCACCTATTACGGCACCTGTGCTGATGTGGCGGCCATCGCCCATCTAGCCCATCAACACCATATTCCCTTGATTGTGGACGAAGCCCACGGTCCCCACTTTGGCTTTCACCCCGATCTGCCCCCATCGGCCCTATCAGCGGGGGCTGATATTGTCGTGCAATCCACCCATAAGGTTTTGTCTGCCATTACCCAAGCTTCCATGCTCCATCTTGGTTTTGGTGGACAACCCCATGGTCCGGATCGGGTCCAGCCCCAGCGGATTAGCACCGCCTTGCAACTGGTGCAATCCACTAGCCCCAACTATCTGCTGCTGGCCTCTTTGGATGCGGCTCGGCAGCAAATGGCGACCGATGGTGTTCAGTTGATGCAACAAACTCTCGATTTGGCCAACTATGCCCGCCGGGAATTAGACCAGATGCTTGGTATCCGAGTGTTTGATCCCCAAATGCATTTGGAACGCCAGGGGATTGCGGCTGGCGATCGCACCCGTTTGACCGTAGCCGTTTCCGGGCTAGGGCTAACAGGCTTTGAAGCGGATGACATTCTCCACACCCAACTAGGTGTCACCGCTGAATTACCCACTGAGCAGCATCTCACCTTTATCATCAGCCTGGGTAATACCCGTGGTGACATCGATCGGCTGATCCAAGGATTTCAGCAACTAGTTCACCAAAAAGAGGGAGGAGGGAAGAGGGAGGAGGGAAGAGGGAAGAGGGAAGAGGGAGAAGGAGGAGAAAAAGAAGAGAGAAGGGGAAAAGAGAACAACCCTCAACCCTCAGCCCTCAGCCCTCAAAACTTAACACTGTTCCATATCCCGATTGTGTCTCCCCGTGATGCGTTTTTTGCCCCGGTGAAGCAGGTCGCGATCGCCCAAGCCATCGGCCATATCAGCGGTGAAGTGATTTGTCCCTACCCACCAGGCATTCCCCTCATCATGCCAGGAGAGCGAATTACAGCGGCAATAGTGGCCCAGTTGCAAGCGATCGCCACCGCAGGCGGCGTAATCACAGGTTGTGCTGATCCGTCCCTGGAAACGTTAGCCATAGTGGACATCAGCCATTGAAATGTCCCATCACAGACGACTTGGCAAAGTTTACGAAAATAAGAGAGTTTGGAGCGCGCACCGTGCGCCCCAAAACCTTATTCTTTCGTTACAAAGTTGAGAAGTTTGCCAAGCCGTACCATCACAAAAAGGTTAGGGTTAAAAAAATATTCCTAAATCTTTAAGTCTTTTGGAACAGAAGCTTGCTATGGCGTTAGAATAGAGAACCTCAGGATACTGCATAACCGCAGAATATCTTGTCTACAGTTGGCCCACCTTCCCGGTTGTGGCTCACTTCATTCTTCTTTCTACCTCTTTTTCCTATGTCATTGACCCTCCCGATTGTTGCTATTATTGGTCGCCCCAATGTGGGTAAATCAACCTTCGTCAACCGATTAGCAGGGGGACGGGATGCCATTGTTCACGACGAACCAGGGGTGACACGGGATCGCACCTACAAGGATGCATTTTGGCAGGATCGGGATTTTCGGGTCGTGGACACGGGAGGATTGGTCTTTGATGATGATACCGAATTTTTGCCCTTGATTCGGGAACAGGCATTATTGGCCTTGTCGGAGGCTAAGGCTGCGATCTTTGTGGTGGACGGACAAGAGGGACCAACCGCTGCTGATGAAGCGATCGCCCACCTGCTTCGGCAGCAGTCCGTTCCAGTTCTCCTCGCCGTCAATAAATGTGAATCCCCCGAACAGGGACTGATTCAAGCCGCCCAATTTTGGGGGCTGGGACTGGGGGAACCCTTCCCGATTTCCAGTATCCACGGCAACGGCACTGGGGAATTATTGGACGAGTTGATTACCCATCTCCCCCCCACTGACGAGCTAGAGGAAACTAATGAAATTCGCGTCGCCATCGTTGGTCGTCCCAATGTGGGCAAATCCAGTATGCTTAATGCTTTCGTGGGGGAAAATCGAGCCATTGTCAGCCCTATTTCCGGCACCACCCGCGACACCATCGACATGGTGGTGCAGCGAGGGGAACAGGTTTATCGCCTGATTGACACCGCTGGAATACGCCGCAAAAAGCAGGTGAAATATGGGCCGGAATTTTTTGGCATTAACCGGGCTTTCAAAGCAATTCGGCGGGCTGATGTAGTGTTGTTGGTGATTGATGCCGTAGATGGGGTGACGGAACAGGATCAGAAATTGGCCGGACGGATTGAAGATGATGGTCGAGCCTGTGTGCTAGTGGTGAACAAGTGGGATGCGGTGGAAAAAGATTCCAGCACCATTTATGACTATGACCGGGACTTGCGATCGCGCCTTTATTTTCTAGGTTGGGCCGAAAGCATTTACGTTAGTGCCCTCACCGGACAGCGTGTTCCCAAAATTCTTGACCGCATTGATGCCGCAGCGGAAGGCCACAAGCGCCGCATCACCACCTCCGTGATCAATGAAGTGTTAGAAGAAGCCACCCGTTGGCATACACCACCCGCCACCCGCCAAGGTCGCCAAGGGCGGATTTACTACGGTACTCAAGTTACCAGTCGCCCCCCCACCATTGCCCTCTTTGTTAATGACCCGAAATTGTTTGGGGAAAGTTATCGTCGCTACATTGAACGGCAATTCCGTGATCAGCTTGGCTTTACGGGTACACCGATCCGTTTGCTTTGGCGCGGTAAAAAAGTGCGGGAAATGGAACGACGTAGCCTCAACCGTGCCACTAAGGTGTAACGTAGTCCATTCCGTCAGAAACGATACTGGCTGAAAGTTGCTTGAGGGGGTGCATTGCATCCCCTTTGTTGTTGCGTGGTATAGCGCTGGTTGGCTGACATAATCTGACAAATAACTAATATAAAAAACCTGCTTGTTTCTAAAGTCAAAACTGTTAGAAATGCTACAAAAATATTTGCTTCAACTCAAAAATGGTTGATCAATTTCCTTCCTTTTACAGATGTTAGGGTTGGGAGCGATCGCTCATTTCTGCGGCCATCCCCTTGAGAAATATCACGGAGGTTTTCCTAGGGAAAGACAGGAGTAAGGCTTGTGCTAGGGAGGACAGGGAAAGGGGCGATCGCCCTTCCCACAAAGGGTTTCTCGCCATTTTTCCATTTTGGTTTAATTCGATACAAAAATAGGTTTAAGGCAAAATTTAGGTAGTTTCTGCATGATATAAATGATTTTAAG
>JAYKIC010000100.1:0-6041 GCA_035284985.1 Leptolyngbyaceae cyanobacterium | reverse complement strand
CCCTAAATCCCTTCTCCCCTTTTGGGAGAAGGGACTTCAAACCAGGTTCTTGGGTCGAAAGCCCCTCTCCCGCTCTGGGAGAGGGGTTGGGGTGAGGGCTGTTTGAGTTTTGTCAGTCAATCAGCTTTTTTACTCCTGTGTTTGCTATTCTGGATGACATCCTTAGGGAAATTGGGGGCACCATGGCAGGTTCTAAGCGATCAAGGCGATCAGAATACAAAGAATATCGCAGTGCAAGTGAGTTTCCCCTACATACTGATGGCCTTAGCCGTGAAGAAATGGAATCTGCATACCATGACTTGCGGAATACCTACAAAAGTTTAGTATTGAGTCGAGGCCAACTGGTGCGGCGGCAACAGGAAGCTAAAAGTAACCTGCAATATATGAGCCAAAGTTTGATGGAATTGACCCAGACTTTAGAGCAAATGGAGGCGGAAAAACAACGCCTCAAAAGTGCCTTGGCCCATAATGAAGGTGCCCGTCAGCAGTTGGAACAATGGAGTAATCATTTGCGGGGACAGGTTGCAGACTTGACGGAGCAGATGAATGCCACCACTAAGCTAATTGGGGACTTTGAGCAAGCCTATGAGGAGATCAAAAATGATGATGGGTTGTTCTCGGTGTGGCGGCGGTTCCAATTGTTATTACAGGCCGCTAATAAATTGCTGACCACAGACATCCGCTCCCTCATCCCCCAATCGGCTCAACCACCGCAAACAGAAGAATGGCTGAGGGAAACCCCAGAGACTATTAATCGCTCGCTTTTAGATAAGTAAGCAATCAACAGTTCACTCATAAAGCAAATATACTGCTTTTATCTTGCGATTGTATTGGCAAAGCTGTACTGATTACGAACCAATTGAACCATGGGCAAGTTCACCGACTCGCTACGAGAGGCAACCAATCAACTTAAAAATATTCAGCAGGGAATTGATGCCATGACGGCCACGGGTCAGGATTTGGCTGACAACGCCCTGGAAGTGGCCGATGCAGCATTACGGGCGGGCTATGCCTATGGCAAAGCGGAGGTCATTCAAGCATCCCAAATTGCCCTAGCCTCCCCTGAAAATTCGGTGAACCCCTCGGTCAAGCCCATTGATGTAGCAAGTTCGGAGTTCGTGGTGCTGGATGCGGGGCAGCTTGAAGGGGGCGATCGCTGGACCCAACAGTCATTGAAAAAACGGTTTGGCCAATTTGAATCCGCCTATCAACATTTACGAGATGTTCATGGGATTCGCCCCAAAAAACGCAGTTGGCAAAGTGTGGTAGATGGCTTTAACGGCCTCCTCGCTCCCCCTCAGCCAACGGCATCCTCGCATCCCCTAGGGCCGAACGTCCAGGATAATACCCTCACCGAAGCCGGGTTGCATCATCGGTCATCCCCTCCTCCGGCCATCGCCGATCGTCTCACCCAACTTGAAGCCATTGTCGCAGTTCAACAGCAACGAATTTTGGATTTAGAACAACAAGTTGCCCAACTCATGCCATAGGAAAGCTTGCCTTCAAGTACGAAAGCAGCGCAACGCACAGCGCCCCATATAGTTTCCCTAGGCTGATCATCTTAATATCTGGCTATGGCTTTTTTACGTGCAGATCTCTAGTTTCATTACGGTATGTGACGACTCATTGATCCGTCACGCACTTGATAGGACGGTTGGGTATTTTAACAGTAGTAATGCAAAAAGAGTGCAACGCTGTTGGTTTAATGAGGAACAATATTTTTAATTATTTTAAAAGAATTTGGGTTCCCCCACTCCTTAAATTCGCTGACTTTGCTTCAATCTGAACCTGGAGGAAATTTGCTCTGGTCTTCACTACAGCACCAGACAATGTGTGATCTATCGATTCTCAATTAAACCCGACTTTTTCCATTAGATTTGAATCAGTTTCATCCTAGAAATCGGTGCAGTTCTTGGCCCATTGTTATGTTCTTTGAATGTTATGTTCTTTGAGTGATAGCGATCGCCCCAGTGGTTAGAACATTTTTGGGCTAACCCAAGTGTCTAGGACTATCAATCATCTTGATTCAGGATGAATAGTGTTGAGGAAATATTATGCAGACAGTATCCCCTATTTCATCACATCCGTTACGTTTTTCGATCCGCACTCGTCTCATACTCAGCTTTGGTTTCGTCGTGGGATCGTTGATTGGTGTTAGTTTTTATACGATTCATGGTATGAATCGGTTAGCCACGTTAACCGAGAAATTGTATGATCATCCCTTTACTGTCAATACGGCAGTATTGCGGGTAGAAAATGGTATTGTCAGTATGCATCGTTCCATGAAAGATGTAGCGTTGTCTACAAATGCGGCGGAATTAGAAGCGGCAGTTTTGGCGGTCAATGAAACAGAAGACCTGGTTCTGGATGATTTTGACATTATTCTGAACCGATATCTAGGGGATTTATCTACGATTGAATCGGCTCGCCAGGAATTTGTGGAGTGGAAATTAATTCGCGATCGCGTCATCCAACTCAGGAAAGAGGGGGAAATTGAGGCAGCGGCTGCGATTACGAAAGGTGAGGGCGCACAACATATTCAGCACCTACTCGACGATATTAATGATATAGAAGCGTTTGCTAGCAACAAAGCCTCTGAATTTTTAGCTGATGCTCAAACTTCACGCCAGCAGATCATCCGCATTACGATTGCCGTAGCCGCTGGAGTCACGGTGCTCACAGCAGTCATCGCCTATTGGATTACCTATCCCATTATTCAGTCTCTGAAAAAAGCAGTTGATCTCAATAATCAATTGGCCGAGGGTAATTTAGACTTGGATATTCAACACAATAGCCGGGATGAAATTGGCCAACTGTTAGATTCAATGCAACACATGGTGAACCGTTTGCGCCAGATTGTTAAGAATGTCAAAACCACATCGGGCACCATGGCTAACGACAGTTTGCGCGTGAGTGCCAGTGCTAATCAAATGTCTAGCGGAGTGACAGAACAAGCTGCCGCCACGGAACAAGCCTCAGCCTCTATGCAAAGTATGGTACAAAATATTCAAAACAATACCAACCATGCCCAAGAAACAGAGGTAATTTCCCATCATTCTGCGGATGATGCGGAGGAAACTCGGCAAGCCATGATTAAGGCGATCGACGTAATGAAAACAATCATTCAGCAAATTTCGGTGATTCAGGAAATTGCTCAGGAAACGAATATGCTAGCCCTCAATGCCAGTATTGAGGCAACCCGATATGATGCGGGTGAAACTGGATTTGGAGTGGTTGCGGCAGAAATTCGGAATTTAGCGCAACGGGTGCGCCAAGTGGCGGCGGAAATTGGTGATATGGCGGGGTCCAGTATCACCACAGTGAGTCAAGCTGAGTCCATGCTGAATAAGTTGGTTCCTGGGATTCAAACAACGGCGGCGCTGGTGCAAAAGATTAGCGTCGGTAGTTCTGATCAACTCCAAGCGTCGAGTCAAATCAATCAAGCCATTGGCCAACTGGAAATAGTGACGCGGTGTAATTCTGACCTAGCGGCAGATTTATCCCGGATGGCTCAAGGTCTGGCCCATCAGTCGGATGATTTGAAAGAAGCGATCGCCTTCTTTCAAATCACAACTTAACTTTTCCCAGCAAAACTACAAATTTCCACCACTCCTAAATCCTCATAATTTTCCCAACATCACGTTGTGTGACGACTACTTAGTGGTTTATTCACCTACTTCTTAGACTGGGTATGTAACAGAGTTATGTGATTAACATCTTTTCCAATCTCTCTGCTTCAGATCCATCCTAACTATTGGAGTCAATCAGGATGTTTTCACCTCATTGGGTACAAAATCTATGCCAATTACCGTTGAAAATAAAAACTCAACTAGGCATGAGTTTTGCCTTAATGATTTGTGTATTAGGAGGGGTAAGCATTCACACCATTCATAGTCTGAATCGGCTATCAGCCTTTACCAATGATCTGTATGAATATCCATTTACAGTGAATACATCAATATTACGGATAGAAGCTGATATTGCTAACATCCACGACTCGATGCACGATTTAGTATTAGCCGACAATGCCACAGAAGTGAATGCCGCGATTCAAACTATTGCTCAGCTTGAACAAGCAGTTCTTAAAGAATTTGATACGATCAACAACTATTTTCTCGGTAATCCGGCGGTCATTCAAGTGGTTCGTCAAAAGTTCGTAAATTGGCAAGCACTACGCGATCGCGCCATTCAATATCAACGAAATGGGGATGATGCAGCGATGATCCTCACCATCAAACAAGAAGAGGCTCAGTATATTCAAAATCTAATGCGGGATATTGAGCAGATAGAAAACTTGGCAGCGAATAAAGCCAATGAGTTTTTAGTGGATGCCGAAACAGTCCGCCGCCAAACCTTAGAAATTACCAGTCTTTTCATTTTTCTGGCTGCTGGATTGACAACACTGTGGTTTATTTGGATGATCCGCCTCCTTTCCTTAAGGGAAAAAACTCAAACCCAACTAGCACAACAACATCGCCGAGCCGAGGCGCTATTAGCTCTACCCAGCATGGCTGAAAATCGGGAAGAGGCAATCTTTATGCAATACGGTCAAGAACTGGCCGAAAACCTGACCGCTAGCCAAATTTCTTTCATTCACCTGATCCATGATGATGAAAACACCATTGAATTAATCAACTGGTCCCGTCGCACCCTCAACCATTACTGCCATGCGGTCCATGACAGCCACTATCCCGTCCACAAAGCCGGGATTTGGGCCGATGCGTTACGACAGCGTCGTCCCGTGGTTTTCAACCATTACGAGACCTATGCTGACAAAAATGGCTTACCCCAAGGCCACGCCCACTTGGAACGATTAATCAGCATTCCAGTCATTGAGCATGGCAAAGTGGTGATGCTCACTGGAGTCGGCAATAAAGCCACCGACTACACCGACTGGGATGTGGAAACGGTGCAACTGATTTCCAACGACATCTGGCGCATCGTCAAAAATAACCGTACATTGGCCCAATTGACCAACAGCGAACGACGACTACGTGACGCACAGCGGGTAGCGGGGATTGGCAGTTGGGAACTCGATCTCAAAACCGAGATCATCTCTTGGTCGGATGAGGTCTTCCGTATTTTTGAGGTAGATCCAGCCCAGGTTCCAGATCAACTAACCTATTCCTTTGTTTTGGAGGCGATTCACCCTGATGATCGCGATCGCGTCGATCAAGTCTATAAGCGCTCCGTGAAACAGCATACCCCCTACGAAATTACCCACCGTCTCCAGATGGCTGATGGACGGATCAAATATGTCCGGGAACAATACGAAACCCAGTATGGCGCAGATGACCAACCCGCCTACTCCCTAGGAACAATACAAGATATTACCCAGGAATTTTTGGCAGCAGAAAAATTACGGGAAGCGGCCACAGTATTTAAAAGTACCGCTGAAGGTGTAGTGATTACGGATCTGAACGGCAGCATTATTGATGTCAATCAGGCGTTCACAACCATTACTGGCTATGATCGGGATGAGGCGATCGGGCAAAACCCTCGCCTACTCAAATCCGATCGCCATCCCCCCAGCTTCTACAGCAATCTGTGGCAAAGTTTGCTCACGGAGGGTCACTGGCAAGGAGAAATTTGGAACCGGAGCAAATCGGGGGACATTTATCCCGAACTGCTCACCATCAATACCATTGAAGATGAGACAGGCACGGCGACGGGGTATGTAGCGGTCTTTTCCGACATTACCTTAGTGAAGGAGTCAGAACAACAGCTATATCAACTCGCCCATCATAATCCCCTCACCCAGTTACCTAACCGTCGCCTGTTTAACCTCCGGCTGCAACAGAGCATTCATCACGCTAACCTTCAGTCCCAAGGATTAGCCTTGTTGTTCATTGATATGGATCGGTTCAAGCAAATCAACGACAGCATGGGACATAGGACCGGGGATGCCTTATTGCAACAGGTGGCCCAACGCCTACAGGATAGTGTCCGTTCCAGCGATATGGTGGCCCACCTCAACGGCGATGAGTTTGTCATTTTGTTAGCCCACATCATCGACCCTGAGGTAGTAATGCTGATTTTGC
>JAYKIC010000099.1:0-3689 GCA_035284985.1 Leptolyngbyaceae cyanobacterium | reverse complement strand
CAACAGGTGGCCCAACGCCTACAGGATAGTGTCCGTTCCAGCGATATGGTGGCCCACCTCAACGGCGATGAGTTTGTCATTTTGTTAGCCCACATCATCGACCCTGAGGTAGTAATGCTGATTTTGCAAAAGGTGATGCAATGTTGGACCGAACCCTTTCAGATTGAGAGTCAGCTTAACTTGGAAACCCAAGAAATTTATCTCACCTGTAGCATTGGGGTGAGTCTATTTCCCGAACATGGCATTGATGCCCCAACGCTGTTACGCAATGCTGATACGGCCATGTATCATGCCAAATCCCAGGGGCGTAACACCTACTGCTTTTATACTGAGGCAATGACAGCGGCGGCCTTTGCCCATATGCAAATGGAAAATGCCCTGCGGGTGGCCCTCCAGCGCCAGGAACTCTATTTGGTGTATCAGCCTCAGCTTGATTTCGCTACCCAGCATTGGAGTGGGATGGAGGTGTTGCTGCGCTGGCAACATCCCCGCTTGGGCTTAGTCCCTCCCGACCAGTTTATTCCCCTGGCTGAACAAAGTGGATTGATTCGAGAGATCGGGCGTTGGGTGCTGCAACAAGCGTGTATTCAGGGCAAGACTTGGTTGGAACAGGGGGTGAATTGCGGCTGTATTGCGGTGAATATTGCCAGTCCTCAGTTCCAAAGTGGGGATCTGATTCCATCGGTGTTGGAGGCGTTGGCGATGAGCGGCTTCCCGGCTAATCAATTGGAACTGGAAGTAACCGAAGGGTTTGTGATGCAACAACCCCAGGCACGGATTCAGGAGCTGGCACAACTGCGACAAATGGGGGTAAAAATTGCAATTGATGATTTTGGCACGGGCTATTCGTCATTGAGTTATCTGAAACAACTGCCCATTGATAAGCTCAAAATTGATCAGTCGTTTGTGCGGGATATTCCCCAAGATGAGGATGATATGGCGATCGCCCAAGCAGTGATTGCCCTCGGCAAAGCCTTAAATTTACGCATCATCGCTGAAGGCGTGGAAACGGAAGAACAGGCGAACCTTTTGCAAAACTGGGGCTGTCACGAAGCCCAAGGTTATCTCTACAGTCGTCCCATCGCTGCCGCTGAGATTCCCCCTCTTCTCAGGAAGGGACTGCCAAGCCGCTAAAAAAGCCACCCCACACCCTGGGGCTTTTTGAATCTGCCCGTCCCTACCCCCTGCCCAGCCTCCCCTGTGTCATCCTAAATTGGGCGCAAATACCATATGGACAAAGCGAGGTGGTAAGATATCGCAAGGTTATTTTTTGTAATCCACTTGTAATCCTTGTTTAAATTGCTCACCCGCGCAGGAATATCATGGTAATTGGAAACGTGGTTCGCACCGCTCTGAATAAGATCGTTCTGGTCTCCAGTGCAAGTCTGATGTGGGCAGGAACAACTACCCTGATGCCCGCTCAAGCCCAAACTCCTGTGGAAGGCACCGATACAACAGAAGTGATGGAAGAACCATCCCAAATCGAGCTTGAAGTGGAGAATCGTAATCCCAGGGTTGAAACCACCCAAGAGGATAGCCGCCCTTTAGCACGGCCAGGTAGCCTCCTCAGCTTAACAGGTGCCCAGCGGCTGATGGATGAAGCGGCAGACGCTGTAGTCAATGAAGATTATGATCTAGCCGTTGAAAAATACCAGGATGCCCGTCAGGTTTATAACCAACTGTCCAATTTTTATCAGGACTTATCCAATAGTTTCTCTGGAGTCGATGGCCTGATTGCCAGTGCCCTTCGCGATCGCGCCCTAGCGACCGCCCAGATGCGAGATGAGGCCACCTATCGCTTAGCCCTAGTCCACCGCGCCCAGGATACACCGGATTTAGCCGTCCCCCTCTTAATCCAAATCGTTCGCAGTCAGCAACCCACCCGTGAGTTAGGGGGAGATGCCTATCGCCAACTCTATGAATTAGGTTTTGTAGACTCTCCCTATCCCAATTAATGAGGTTGCTCGCTCAGCATTTTTGGGACAATACTATTGGCAACGTAAACCACACCTATCGCACATACTATGATTAGTCCCGATCAAGTTGAATCCATGATTAAAGCTGGCATCCCCGATGCAGCGGTTCAGGTACAAGACCTGACAGGCGGCAACGATCACTACCAGGTCATCGTTGTTTCTCCGGCCTTCGATGGTAAAGGCTTGGTGCAACAGCACCAGTTGGTCTATCGAGCCGTGCAGTCCGCCATGGCATCGGATGCCATTCATGCCCTGTCTTTAAAAACCTACACCCCAGACGAGTGGGCCGCACAATCCGCAACATCTTAACGTTGGCTTATTGCTTACAATGAGAAATTGTATTGACCTTTATTGCACTCAATCCTAGGATTACCATGACTCCAGACGTACAAGCCAGAATTGACGAAATTGTCAAGAACAACAAAGTTGTTGTATTCATGAAGGGCAGCAAGCTCATGCCCCAGTGCGGCTTTTCCAATAATGCCGTTCAAATCATGAATATGTTAGGTGTGCCCTATGAAACCGTTGATGTTTTAGCGGACCCTGAAATTCGTCAAGGCATTAAGGAATACTCTAGCTGGCCCACCATTCCTCAGGTGTATATTAACGGCGAATTTGTCGGTGGCTCCGACATTATGGTGGAGCTTTATAACAACGGTAAACTTCAGGAACAAGTTGAAATTGCCTTTGCATCCTGATAGTTTCTGAAGACATTCGGAGGGCGATCGCCCTTCAACGGTCATAGGGTGGCGGGGTAACGGAATAGGCAAACCATTGGACAGTTGCCACCGCCGTTGCCCTAGGAGCGATCGCCCTCCGTATACCGCCCTACACTGGCTATTGCCCTCATCGCAATAGCCATCATCCAAAATCCAAAATCCAAAATCCAAAATGCTAAAAGCTGGTATTGTCGGTCTACCCAACGTTGGGAAATCCACCCTATTTAATGCTGTTGTGGCCAACGCCAAGGCCACCGCCGCTAACTTTCCCTTTTGCACCATTGAACCCAACGTAGGCGTGGTGTCCGTGCCCGATGAGCGGCTAAACGTCCTGGCCGATATTTCCAGTTCTGCTGAGATTATTCCTGCCCGAGTCGAATTTGTGGACATTGCGGGCCTCGTCAAAGGGGCCAGCAAAGGGGAAGGCTTGGGCAACCAATTTCTCGCCAATATTCGGGAAGTGGATGCCATTGTCCATGTGGTGCGCTGCTTTGAAGACGACGATATCATCCATGTATCTGGCTCCATCGATCCAGTGCGGGACATCGACGTGATTAATCTGGAATTGGCCTTAGCGGATTTAGCCCAAATTGAGCGGCGGATTGAGCGGGTGAAAAAGCAGGCCCGTACCAGTAAGGACGCTCAGGCTGAAATGGACCTGTTGCAGCGATTTCTGCCCGTTCTGAACGAGGGGGGAACGGCCCGTCAGTTTGAACTAACAGAGGATGAAGAATTAATGATCAAATCCTTGGGCCTACTGACTCGCAAGCCCATTATCTACGCTACTAACGTATCTGATGATGATTTAGCCACGGGGAATGCTTGGGTCGAGCAAGTGCGGCAGGTGGCAGCCACTGAAAATGCCCAGGTGATTGTGGTATCGGCCCAGGTGGAGTCGGAGTTAATTGAACTTGCGGAAGATGAGCAGAAAGATTTTCTAGAAGCCTTGGGGGTGGAAGAAGGGGGATTGCGATCGCTCATCCGGGCCACCTAT
>JAYKIC010000098.1:0-4842 GCA_035284985.1 Leptolyngbyaceae cyanobacterium | reverse complement strand
CTGTGGGGTTGGTCGATGGGGTTGGCGGCGATCGCATCCAAGCGCTTGCGCTGTAATTTATCTTGGGCCGGAGTCACAATATCCCCGGTCTGGGCAGCAAACCCCACTAAACGCTGATCGGGCCGTTTCCGCTGGCCCAAATCGGCAATAATGTCAGGCACGGGAGCTAAGGCCAACTGTTGCGGCAGAGCAGCTTTGGGCATTTTGGTAGGGTGATAAGTTTGGGGTTTAACATCCGCGACCGCCGCTGCCATCACGGTCCAATCAGCCCTAGGAAAGGCATTGATCATGGCCTGGTGCATCTGCGCCGCCGTGGTCACGGGATACACAGTGAGGCGAGTCAGCCCTGCCAAATCCGCCAAATGTAGGGGGTCCATCGGACCATGGACCAGGACCACCGCTGCCCCGCGATGGTGGGCGGCTAGGGCCAGGGCTATCCCCATTTTTCCGGTGGATGGATTGCCCATAAAGCGAACGGGATCGAGAGGTTCCCGCGTGCCACCTGCACTAATCAGCACTTGCACTCCGGTCAGGTCACACTCCCCTTGGGTGTAAAGAAGGGAGTGGATATGGGCCACGATCTGGCTCGGTTCTGCTAAACGGCCATCGCCAACGCGATCGCAAGCCAAGCGTCCAACCCCCGGCCCCACCGTATGACACCGTTGTAACTCTTGGGCCTCTTGCCAATTGCGCTGCACCGTTTGCTGCCGCCACATATCCGTATTCATGGCAGGGGCTAATAACAGGGGGCAGGTGGACGCTAACACGGTATTCATCAGCAAATTGTCCGCTAATCCATGCACCAACTGGGCGAGGGTATGGGCGGTCAGAGGCGCAATCAACAACAAATCAGCCCATTCGCCCAACTCAATATGTAAAGGGCGGGGCGACTGGGCCGACCAAAACTCGGCATCGGTATAGGCCGCATGACGGGATAGGGCGGCAAAGGTTAGGGGGGTAACAAACTGCTGGGCGGCATCGGTGAGAACGACCCGCACGAGGGCATCCGCCTTCGCTAAGGTTGAAACCACCTCGCCCACTTTATAGGCAGCAATGCCACCACTGACCCCCACTAAAATATGCCGTCCAGCCAAATCAGACGGAGAACAATCCGGTTCCACGGTCATCAGGATTCGTCCATCAGGATTCGTCGTAGTTTTCCATTTCCAACAGGTAGAGGTATGGCTCTACCATGTCAGGGCGTTGGAAGGCGATCGCCCGTAGCAAATGCCAATCCTTGAGACCATCAAATGGATTCTTATAGTCATCTTGTTCTAGTCGCTGGGCCAATGTTTCAACATCAGCGTCAGTGATCGTGGTTACATCTTCTGCGGAAAAACTTAGCGTTACCATCCCTGTTTTGCCTCCATTGAATATATATTCCCTACATATATATTGGCCTAATTATGTTGGCCTAGTGGCGCAAGTAATGATGAATATGTATCCATTTTAAGACCGACCCTAACCGTCTGCCATTTACCCATGCTACTGAACTAGCGCCTGAAATATGACTCCGTGGCACTTTTCTCTAACATGGCTCCGTGACATTACTAGGTGTTGGTATCAATATGGTTACACTGAATTATTGCCCTTGCCCTATTAGAACACTTCTTTTATCCTCTTTCCTAGGATTTGAGGCAGTTGCCGATAAAAGTTTGCATAAGTTCGAGAACTGTTAGGGGAATATCGTGGCCCATATCCAATTCGTGATACTGTACAGTCGCGCCTAGAGCCTGGAGGCGATCGCGGGACTGATGAGCGGCGGTCAAGGGCACCACAGGATCATGGCGACCATGGACTAGCAACACGGGACATAGGGGTGAGGGTCGCCCTTGCAGATCGTCATGAAGATAGCCACTCAAAATCATTAAACCTGCCAAGGGCAGACCAGTACCCACATCCAGGGCCATGGCTCCCCCTTGGGAAAACCCCGCCAGAATCGTGTGGGACAAGGGAATCCCATACTCTGTGCCCAGTTTTTGCAACCACTCTATCAATTGAGTCCGACTTGCGATTAATTCCTGCTGATGGGGTTCAGCAGGGGGCTGGCCAAAAATATAGTCATTCGGGATACCATACCACATGCGTCCTCCCGGCATGGGGTGGGGAAAGGGGGCATCGGGAAAGAGCATCTGGAGGGCGTTGGGATTTTCCGCTGGGACTAGGTAAGGAGCCATGGAAGCCACATCAGCAGCGTTCGCCCCCCAGCCATGGAGCAAGACCAGCAAGAGGGGGGGGGAGGAGGCTAAGCTCTCACCGGGTAAGCTCTGAATCGAGGGGGATTTAGGATAGGCGATCGCACGGAGTGGCACGGGTATCTCCTTGAGGGTTTAAACACCGTCATCAAAAATGGCTTCTTCAGGGTAATAGATTGGGAGGCGAGAACACCTCAGTATTGTATTAAAGACGATATCCTAGGGGATTAATCCTTGGAGCCTTGGCTTAGTTGAAGCCCCAAAGGTGGTTTTTTCTCTCCCATCTTACACCGCCTTGATCTGCTCAAAATATACAGACCGTTGTTGTCGCTGCAATACTTGAGCGTATACCTCCTCTACTTGGGAAATATTGTGGCTGAGGGTATAGCGTTCCAAGACCCGCTGCCGCGCTTTTTGCCCCAGAATCATGGTCAATTCAGGTTGATCACGACAAAGGGGTAAAAGGGTCTGTAGTTGCTCCGTCACCCGCTGAGTACTCAGGGTAATCCCAGCACCATGGGCCAACACTTCACCATCGGCTCCGGCATCGGTGGCCAGACAGGCGACCCCGCAGGCCATGGCTTCCAGCAAGGATAGGGACAGCCCTTCGATTAAGGAGGGCAAAATAAATACATCTGCCCCCCGCAAAATATTGATGCGCTGCTGTTCGTCTTCGATGAACCCAAGCCAAACAATGCCATCTTCAGCGGCATAGGTGGACATTAGGGACGCAGCCAAGGGACCATCTCCCACCAATGCCAGTTTGGCCCCTGTGCCCAACTGACACTGTTTCCAAGCCCGTAGCAGGGCTTCCACATTTTTTTCCGGTGACAGCCGTCCTTGGTAAACAAAGAGGCGATCGGCATGGAGAGTGGTCTTAATGGATGAGTAGGCGGGAGAGTACTTGTTAATATCGACCCCATTGGGAATGACAATTACGGTTTCGGGTGGCACCCCTAAGCGGATGAGCATATCCCGTTGAATATTGGAAAACACAATAACCCGATCATAATTGGCCAAAAAAGGAGCATAGATTTGATAGGTAATGTGTTGGGTGCCGGAGGTCAAACTGCGACGCTTATCATCAAACGCGGGATGAAAGGTGGCTACCAAGGGAATCCCCAACTCTTGGCACAAATCTGGCAAGAGAAAATCAAGGGGGGAAAGGGTGAGGGATGCGTGGATGAGATCAGGTTTGAGTTGTTTGAGGGCATCCGCCAACACTTTGGCGGATTGGAGGGAGGGAATGGTATAAATCTGGGATTTGTATAAGTAGGGGATGGGGACTTCATGAAATGATGCGGGGCGCTGCTGACCGCCACGACCGTAGTGTATATCATTACCGTAGGCGGCGGAGAATACGGTGGAGTGGGGTGAGGAATTCCATGTAGGGCTGGGGGGTGAGCCGGAAAACCAGTCGTTGGTTAACGACTCCTTGGGGTAGGATTCTGCTGTGACTTGTTCAAAATGGAAAAAGCTAACCTGATGTCCTCGATTTAGAAGGGCATTGGTAATTTCTCTACTGTAGGTGACATTGCCACAAAACGGTGTTTTCTTTCCTAGCCATGCGATGTGCATTCAAATCAAAAATAATCTTGTCAAAAGTGTGAACAACTTAGAGATAAGTTTTTTTTAATGCTTAAAGGAGTGGCTTAACCCAGGATTATCAGGCTTGCACCGATACCTTAGAGGCACTATACCAGGTTAGGAGACTCCCGGTAATCACTAATCCGGATAAACCCAGGAGAACGGTGGGCAAGCCAAATAGGGTTTCGGCAATTCCGGCGATCGCCAACGGCAAACTCAGGGCAATATTCACCGCATTATTTTGCAGCCCAAACACCTTACCCCGCATTGATTCTGGGGTTTCTGCCTGGATGGTAGTTTGCATGGGAATGCCGATACAAGCGGCAAACAGGCCCATTCCACCAATACAGGCGAGGGCTGGGATCAACCGTTGGGTCATGGCCGCTAACAACATGAGGCAAATGGCCAATCCCGCTCCGCCAATCAGGGTAAGTTGGAGATGGCTTAGCCGTTGGCCAAATTGTCCCAACATTGCCGCCCCCAGGGCCATGCCCACGCCACCAGCGGCGAGGAGGAAGCCAAACTGGTCTGCATCAAGCACGGGAATCACTTCGGCTAGGCGCACTGCCAAAACCGCTAGGGCTGCCACAATAGAGAACAGGATGATAAGCTGAATCAGGGCGGCGCGGACGGGGGGAGATTGGTTCAAAAATCGCAACCCGTCTTGCATGTCGCGCCACAGGTGAGGCGATGGGAGAGGATCGGCGATCGCTCCAGGGTGGTTTGCCACGCCATTTTTAGCGCTCCCGTTTTGGCCAGACCCACTGCGGGGCAATGGCCCTTCCTGAACTTGCATCAGAATCAGGATGAGGCCAGCGATGGCGTAGCCAGCCCCCACCAGTACTTCCTTTCCCGTTTCCAAAATATAGGTGTCGAAGTTGGCATTAAGGTGCAACATCAGGGTGTCAGCGAAGGCTAAGACAGGTTCCCCCAGGGCAAATCCCACAATTACCGAAGCCATCATGGTGGTGGTATATAAGGAGTTGGCCGACAGCAAATGGTGCCGGGGCACAATCAGGGGAATGGCTGACTGCTCCGCTGGGGCAAAAAACTGGGTCAG
>JAYKIC010000097.1:0-5231 GCA_035284985.1 Leptolyngbyaceae cyanobacterium | reverse complement strand
ACCCCAACCCCTCTCCCAGAGCGGGAGAGGGGCTTTCGACCCAAGAACCTGGTTTGAAGTCCCTTCTCCCCTTGTGGGAGAAGGGATTTAGGGATGAGGGGAAAAGTTTTGTCAGTCAATCAGGTGGTTAGGATGGTTTTGTCCTAGCTGACGTGTCTACGGCTATAAAGCATTCAGATTGGGGGTGGCCTTTACCCAAGTCGATTTGGCTAGTTGAGCAAGCGGCTTGAAAGCTGTTGGATAATGGTCGAGCCGGAGTTAGGCATCCTAGTCAATCCAGCTCGACGTGGGTTAAAGGCGAGTGATATGGTATTGGAAGTAACGATCAATATTATTGTTGGGTTGATGGGCTTTGCCTCTGGGGGATGGCTGGGTTGGCGCTTGCGGCAACAAGGCATCACAGGGACTAATCTTTTTAGTCGTAAAACCCCAATTTCTCTGATGGTGCTAGCCGCTGGTGTTTGTGTGGTAGTTCTCCTCTTGCATTTACCCCAGTTACAGTTTTTGCCCCTAGCTTGGCGAGCGTCAGGGATACAGGTCAGTTGGATGCTCCTGCGATCGCTCCTGCTCTGGACTAACGGGATGGCGATCGCCATCCACCGGCGGGTAACCCCCTCTCAGCTACGGGCAAGCATCCTGATTTGTGTCGTCGGATTTGGACTGTTGGTGGGCATGGAGCAATACTTGCTCACCCCGATTTATCCCTCCCTCACCCACCATGTTGGTCCCCAAGGGATCGTCCGCCAAACCTCTGAAAGTAGTTGCGCCCCAGCCGCATTGGCGACGGTGTTGCACCAATGGCAGATTGAAACATCGGAGCCAGAGGTAGCGAAGTTAGCCGGAACCAGTCGGGCTGGAACATCCAACCCCCAACTGATTGCCGCTGCCCAAGAATTGGGCATGGATGGACTAGAGCTACAGCCTGCCTGGGAAACGATCCAGCAGATCAACCGCCCAGGCATTCTGTCGATTTGGCTGGTGGATGGCGATCGCCGACTCCCCCATGCCGTAGCACTCTTAAAAATGAATCAGGATACAGCCGTCATTGCCGATCCATCTGAGGGGAAAGCTTTTATGGTCGATCGTCCGGCCTTAGAACAAGTCTGGCGGCAGGAATACGTCCCCATTTTCCGACCCCAAGATATTAAATTATCTCCCCGCAAGGCCCAACATTATCTAACGACCCTAGGCTATGGTCGTCACGGTTCAGCCCCGTCGTTCCTCAGGTGGTTGCCCCAGCCATCAGCCCATTGGCGCGAGGCGTTGCGCCAATTTCAAGCCGACAACCCTGGCTTACCCGAATCTGGCAATTTAGATGCAGCCACCGTCCTAGCGCTAACGGGTGCCTTTGCCCAGCAAACCCCTACCCTGAGCTTACCCCATCCCCCTAACCGAACCACAGTTGACTATCATCACCCAGGAGCCTAATCCCCCGTAGGCGGCTGTAGATCGTCTTTAGCCCCAAACACCATTTGGACCGTAAATAACTCACCCCCCTCTTCGTGGTATCGGTCAGCCCACTGGCGGATAATTTCGTCCAATTCTTCCATGGCTGGCCCAATGCGATGGGGCGGAATGTCTAAGTCTTCCAAAATTCTTAAGGTCTGCGGTTCTTTCTCGGCCCAAGCCCGCATCATATGGAAGTAACGTGCGGTGTCCTCAACCATGACACAAGCCCGTTCGGCATCATCAGCCGGAGAATAGGAGGAACGGGTGAGGACATAAAAAGGCATTCCCCAAGGCGAGTCTATTTTAGTAACTGTTTCCGAATGAAGTAAACGACGCTCGATATGATTGGCGATCGCCTCACTAAAAGCCATCCGCCGATCCGTCGCCCCATCGTCCTGGGAACGAGCATGGAGAAACTCGATCAGTTCCATGAACTGAATTTTGTTAATAAGCTGGGCATCGGGCAAATACTGGGGCAGTTTAGCTTCTATTTGACGCTTCTCACTCGAAGTTAAGCCCGTTCCTTGAATCCGAGATTTTCCTGGTTGCCAAGGATAGCGCTCTAACCAAACAAAAGGAAATTGAATCAAATAATGGGGGCCTTGCGATCCCAGCATTTGCAGCAAACGCCCTTCAGTCAAGGCAAGGCCAACTTCCTTGACAATCTCCCGCACTCGTCGTGGCTCCGCATGGAACAGATCTGCCGTTTTACGGGCATTCTCGCCCTGTTCCATATAGGTCATGTAGATAGCGTACTTGGCAGCGTTAGTTGCAGCATCCATGAACGCGCCATATCGGTGGCCGCTGGTCCGCATTGCACTGAAGGCTAAATACAACATAATCTGATCCATGGCACTGGGGCTGAGCCGTTTAATCAGATCAACATCACTTTTCATAACTCTATGTAGCGCTAAAACAACGACATGATATTGCAATGGGCAAAATGATTACCCTTTAACCTAATATACCCACTGCCACCTGAACAATCGCTAAAATGACAGATGCACGGATGATTACAGAAATACCTCACAAACACACAAATGTACTTATGTGCAAATGGGCTGATCACCATAGGTAGTATCTAGCGAGTGGCAAGGTGAGCGCACTGATGGTCATGAGTCAACTGGTTATAAGTCAATTGGCTACTAGTTACTTGGCTGTTAGTCGATTAGTACATTTAAGTTTAGATCAGAATCAGAGAATTAGTCACGTTATCGTTACGATGCGGGACGTTCCGTAAAGAGTGGTATCGTTAGGGGACAATTTTTCCAGGAGGAAGTCCCCACTTTTGTCCCTTCTGGTGATCAATCTGTAGGTTTGAACTCGGTAAATATTCATTATGCTCACGGCTCTTTACTACTTGCTGCGATCGCGCAAAGACAGCAGTTACCTAGCGGCTCATCCTCAGGGTAAAGCAGAGAGCAACAGTCCCGATGAGAACCCCAATGCTGGCTATTTAATCCTGTTTCAAGAGTACGCCGATGGCCTCAGCTATCTCAACACCCATGCCCCCGATCTGGCCCCCGATTTTGCGGTGGAATCGATTAGCGAAACCCAGCTTAAGGGGTTAATGCAGCGCTGGCAGTTTCAAGGGGTGGGTCTCGTCACCGATCCCTTACTTCCTAAGGTAGAATTTATGACCCGACAAGGTTAAGGGCGGATTTTGGGATAAAATACGGGGCGCACTTGGTTTGATTGGCAGAGATGATGTTGTGCGATCGCCCCCGATTGGGGAACACCCCCCAACAGCGGGCACCCCGATTCACTCTGTACAGAGCCATTAATCGATCGCCATAAGTGGCTGAATTTTCCCATGACGACGCATTACCGCATTACCCTCCTGCCTGGAGACGGCATTGGCCCTGAAATTATGACCGTGGCTGTTGCTGTGCTCACTGAAATTGGTCAGCAGTTTGACCTCACCTTTGATTGCACTTCAGCCCTGATTGGGGGCTGTGCCATTGACGAAACAGGCAGTCCCCTACCCGATGAAACCTTAGATCAATGTCGTAACAGTGATGCGGTCTTGCTAGCCGCCATTGGCGGTCAGAAGTGGGATAGCCTTCCTAATGACCAGCGACCAGAGCGGGGCTTATTAGGGCTGAGAGCCGGACTAGGATTGTTTGCCAACTTACGTCCAGCCCAAATTTTGCCCCAGTTGGTGGATGCGTCTAGCCTCAAACGCGAGGTGGTGGAAGGGGTAGACATTATGGTGGTGCGGGAGTTAACCGGAGGCATTTACTTCGGTCAACCCAAGGGCATTTTTACGGCGGAAACCGGAGAAAAACGGGGATTTAACACCATGGTCTACACCGATGCCGAAATTGATCGGATTGGTCGGGTGGCCTTTGAAACGGCCCAGAAGCGCCAGGGACGATTATGCTCAGTGGACAAGGCCAATGTGCTGGATGTATCCCAATTTTGGCGCGATCGC
Organism: Leptolyngbyaceae cyanobacterium; assembly: GCA_035284985.1. GTDB lineage: Bacteria > Cyanobacteriota > Cyanobacteriia > CAKZMO01 > CAKZMO01 > JAAHGY01. The sequence continues at coordinate 1,348 of JAYKIC010000097.1, read as the reverse complement.
ATCACCGCCCTGGCCCCAGACTACCCCGATGTGGAACTAAGCCATCTCTATGTGGACAACGCCGCCATGCAGCTAGTCCGCTGGCCCAAACAATTTGACACCATCGTCACAGGTAACTTATTTGGTGATATTTTATCCGATGCGGCAGCGATGTTGACCGGGAGCATTGGCATGTTACCCTCCGCCAGTTTGGGAGCCGATGGTCCCGGCGTATTTGAACCCGTCCATGGGTCTGCCCCCGACATTGCTGGCCAGGATAAGGCCAACCCCATGGCCCAAGTCCTCAGTGTGGCCATGATGTTGCGCTATGGACTGGATCAACCAGGGGCCGCTAGCCGGATTGAGCAAGCGGTGAATCGGGTATTGGATCAGGGCGATCGCACCGGGGACATGATGTCTCCCGGCATGAATCTTGTGGGCTGCAACGCCATGGGAGAATCGTTACTGAAGGCATTGCAAGACTTAGCCTAACCATCCCACGCCTCAGATCCTCGTTCCCAGACTCCGGCTGGGAATAAAACTAGAGGCTCTGCCTCTTTTAGCCTGAGAATCCAAGGCTCCAGAAAGGCTCCAGAAAGGCTCCAGAACTGAAGTAGAGCTAGAGGCTCTGAAATTGATTCTCAGCCAGAGACTGGGAGTCAGAACCGGAGCTAGAGAGGCAGGAACTGGCAGGAAATCGGGAGACTGAGAAGCTAGAAAAGGCGAGTTTACTTCACTGCTTCCAAAAGCTGGGAGAAATAGAAGGGAGCTTTATTCAAGGTGCGGCGCTTAATGGTCCAGCCATTGGCTTCTAAAATGGCCACCACGTCCGATTCACGGTGGAGATAGGCGCGGGTGGCTTTGCTGGGACCGGGGAAAAAGTCACCAATTTTTTTCAGGAGGGCATAACGGCAGGTCTTGGGGGCGAAACTGAGGAGGAGGCGATCGCTCGCCAACGTCCCCAAATGGGTAATCATGGTATCCGCTTTGTCTTGGGGATAGTGAATCAACACATCCAAACAAATAACCGTATGGTAAGAGCCAGTTAGACTTTCTAAATCTTGGGCTGCAAACACAGGATTGGTGGATTGGCCCAGCTCTGCCGCAGCACGCTCCTTCGCTTCCCCCAACATTTTCTCAGAAATATCACTGGCGTAAACGATCGCCCCCTCCTTGGCCAAGGGTAAACTGAGACTCCCCACTCCACACCCCGCATCACACACGGTCAGGCCAGCCAGATTGCCATCATCCTTCAACCATTGCATTACCGTATCCACCGTCTTTTGATGGCCCTTACGGATGTTCAGTTGAACCTTGTTGACCTCATCCGTTTCGCCATAAATCCGCCGCCAGCGATCGAAGCCCTTAC
>JAYKIC010000096.1:0-5890 GCA_035284985.1 Leptolyngbyaceae cyanobacterium | reverse complement strand
AGGGGTGGTTATGCGATCGCTAGCGATCGCATAATTCTGAAAAATACAAAAGTTTTATTAGAACGTTTGAACGGTTTTAAGAGATGGAAAACCCTTCAAACTAACGAACTATTCTTTAGATAAAACCTGGTAAATATCTCCCTAAGGTGCTCTTGATTTTGGGTATCTTTTTGGCTCAAGTTATCCAATGACTGGTATATAAAATTGTTGCTTCAGGATGGGAAGTAAACGCATTATGGTAGAGACAAATAGGCAAGAATACGGAACCTTTATTCCCTTTTTAATGCGAATTGCAGATGATGAACTCTTGGATAGCCCATTGCCATCCGAACTCTCATCATCAGAAAATCAGGTGTTGGGTGAAACTTATGCGAGGGCGACCCAGCGCTTTGAACGGGGGCTGCAATACTACCACCATGGGGCACATCAACCGGCTTTGATGGCTTTTCAGGACGCTTTGAGTCTATATAAAACCTGTAAAAACTTAAATGGACAGGCCCAAGCTTGGTTAGGGTTGGGGTTGACATCCTATTCCATGAATCAGTACACGGAAGCGGTTGCCTTTTCTAACCATGGTTTGACGGTGGCTCGGTCCATTGGCGATCGCTGGACCGAGCGACAGGCGTTGAGCAATTTGGGGAATGCCTACCGCCATCTATATGATTATGAGCAAGCCTTGTTTTACAACCAGCAAGCCCTAGACTTATCTGAAGAATTAGATGACATACCCAGTCAAGCTGCGGCCTGGAGCAACTTAGGGTTGTTGTATAAGGCAATGGGAGAGCACCATCGGGCGATCGCCTGTTACGAAAGTGGATTACGGGCAGCCAGTCAGTTGAGCGATCGCACCATCGAGCGCCAAATTCTACAAAACTTGGGTAATGTTCATCACAAATTAGGTGAGCATGGTAAAACCATCACCTACTATGAACGCCTACTCCAATTGGTGCATTCGATGGATGACTACCAAGCGGAGATGAAAATTTTAAAAAGCCTCAGTAGTGCCTACTACATCATTAAGAACTATGCCAAATCGTTTGCTTTTTTGCAAAAACGACTCTTACTAGCCCGTAAACTCCACGACTCCATTAATGAAGTCCAATCCCTTGGGATGTTAGGTACAATTTACCATGCCATCGGCAAGCACAACGATGCGTTGAAATGCCATGAGCAACAACTGACTTTGGCGCAACAGCTCAACCAAACCCAAGTGGTGCAACAAACCCGGATTACCCTCAAAACCCTATGTTGTATTTTGGGAGATTTTGAACGGGCCAGTCAGTACTAAACTAAGCCTGGATTAAGGCTTACTCATTTGGATTGACGGTTTCTACCGTTAATACCTGGGGAGGGGTCGCATCCGGTGGATATAGGAGTTCCACACTCACCGAACGGCGATCCCCTGGAGGTAGCCGTAAGCGGATGAGGGGCTTGCCTTGCTGTCCTCGCCGTTGTACCAAATGGAAATACCGCGCTTGAGGTAAATTCCAGTTATCCACATAGCGGACCAGCACCGTGCCCCGGAAAAAGATGCGGTCTTCCGGAGGGTTCAGAAACGTTAAAATATTCGTCTCCGTTTCATCCTGAAGTGGGGTCTCAATTTTGATATTGACTTCCTGGGTGCTATCGGTATTGTTATATAACGGCAGTGAGAGGTTATAGTGAACCCCGTAATTGCCATGGGCACGGTAGGCGGTATCAGGGTACCGTTTGATCATCCGTCCACTTTGAATTTGACCGGTGCCAAAGGTATTGTGATCCAGGGTACTCAAAACATAGGAAATCTGACGACCTGCCGTAGGAATGGTTAAGTCATCACTTTGAGGGCTATCCGTGAGTTTGGTATTCCACTGAGAACCTTCGGCAACCCCAGCCACACGCCCATAGAAAAACCGACTAAATTGCTGGGCATCAGGTGGGGTGGGTGGATAGTCCCGTGGTCCCGCCAGTCCCCCTTGGGTTAATAAATTAGCCCACTCTTGAATGGTGGGGACTCGCTCATAGGATTCAGAGACCATGGGGGCGTACATGGCTAAACTTGCCACGTATACCGGGCCACTACTATACATTCGCATCAAGATTGTGCGCCCATTACTTGGCAATGGCCGTTCTAAGGCGGTATTCGCTGCCGCCAAGCTCGCGTCTGCGTCCTCGTCTTCCTCGTCCTCTTCTGGCATAGGTATCGGGGGTAAGAGGGGCTGGCCCGATGCTAGGGTGCCGTTAACGGGTACACTCAAGCGTCGCAGGGGAATTGGCACATTCATCAGAAGATGACTGTGTTGGGGCGGAATGGTAATGGTTGTGGGCCATTGGGATTGATGAACTCCCCGTAAAATATCCCCCATTACCCGACTTCCTGGGCCTGAGAAGACGGTGCCCAATGGGTTGGCTACATAGGCGGGCAGATCATTAAAGGGAGCCTCTTGACTAAGATACGTGGATGCTTGGGAGACATTGATCACCACTGGGGATGAGTTGGGGTTATGAATCATAATCCCCATGTACAGGGTTCTTACATCGTCGTGGGTCAATCCCCTCGCTACGTGGTGGGCAAAGATGTCAAAACGGCCATCAAAAGCGTAATTGAGGTGGGCCGAGGGCACACCCATGGTATTAGGCGGAAAGGTTGATAGGAGGATACCTTCCCGTTGAACTAATTCGGGACTATTGCTGTTAAAAACGGGTACAGAATCCAGGCGACCGGGTAGGGGCCGTATGGCTTCGGTCTGGATGCGATTGGTCGATACGATCTCCGGATTCCCCGCACTGATGAGCTGGGTAGGGGCGGTCTGGATCTGAAGGAAGGAATCAGCGGGATGGCGAGGGAAATGGGTGCGATCGCTCATCGCTGTGCTAGATTCAACCGCTAGATTATGGAGCGGCGTAGGAGGAGCAGGGGCGTTGAGGGTTAAGAAAATGGGCAGGAGCGTGAACATCAAGGACAATCAGCAGGAACACAATATATAACGGCCAGAACACTGATATTAAAGGATACACTATGGGATACATTAATCAGCAGCGTTTCCCATGCAAGTTGGATCATTAATGCTGGAAGAGGGCTGGAAAAAGGCTGGAAAAGGGCTGGAGGAGGCAATTTTCCCTAGGGAATTAGGGTTAGGATGGTGGTGAGTCAGGCGATGGAAGCCTGTAGCGTGGGGTGGGAAGTATGGCGGTACTGAACAGAGGAGTTGTGGTTCCCTCTACCGTTTTTATTACGGGAACTGATACGGATGTAGGCAAAACCATGGTGGCAGCAGTGCTCACCTTGGGGCTGGGGGCGACCTATTGGAAACCGATACAGTCTGGTTCTGAGCCAATGACCGATACGGCACGGGTGCGATCGCTCACCCAATTACCCTCCCCCCATTTCCTCCCCGAACAATTTTGCTTGACCCAACCCCTATCGCCCCATGCGGCGGCGGCGATCGATGGGGTGGACATCACCCTCGCTGATTTTCAATTGCCCACCGTTACCACTTCCCATCTCATTATTGAAGGGGCGGGGGGGCTGATGGTGCCCTTGAACCAGCAGGATTATATGATTGATTTGATGGGCCAGTTGCAAGTGCCCGTATGTCTGGTGGCCCGTAGTACCTTGGGAACGATTAACCACACCCTGCTGTCCTTGGAGCAACTACGCCGCGCTCAGATTCCCGTCTGGGGGGTAGTGCTGAATGGTCCTAAAAATCCGGGTAATCGAGAGGCGATCGCCCACTACGGCAACGTCCCCATCCTCGGTGAACTGGAACCCATGGCTCACTTGGACCCCGCCCATCTCCAGCAGGCATTTACCGAAATGGGGTTTTCCTGCCAGCCTTGAAGTCTCTACCAGAGATGGTCTGCATAGTCCGGTCGGGGAAAGGTCCAAGTGGAACGGGAACTACTCCCTGGGCGTTTGTCATTGCCATTGCCACCCCCGTCAGCCGACCCTAGAGTGACCCGGCCTTGTTGAATCGCCTTGAACATGGCGATCGCATCTTTTTCCGTATCACGGGCCGCAGCTAACTCCACCTCCTCGGCATAGAGGCTCATGTAATGCCAGTACAGCCCTTCCATTTGGCAACGTTCCACCACATCAGGGGGCATCTGTCGTAAGGTAATACTGTCCCAATCAATCCGCAAAACGGTGTAGGACGGGTTAATGGCCGTAATCCGCCCTTGCCACCCCCCCAGGGGAATTTTAAAGTCGGGGTCAAAAACATCGGGCTTGACCACCACCACATCACCGACCTTAAACATTCGTTTTGGTTTATCATGCATATAGATGAACTTTTGTAAATATTGTCACCGAAGCCATTGACTTTAGCATACCAACCTACCGAAGCTATTATTCCAGCCAGCCAGTGGTATAGCCTCAATCCATTGTGGCAAGGAGATGAAACCGTTGTCCAGCAGGGGCTACCCCATGATCAACTGGCACCGGCTTGGCAAATCCTGATGTTGGGAGATGGTTCCCCCACCCGCCATCTGCAACTGTTGACCCGTGAGGCTACGGAAGTGGATGTAATTGATATGTCCCCAGTGGGCCATAGTCCTGATCATGCACCTTCGTTGATTCAGATGATTCCGGGGCCTCGGCTGCGTCGTCAAGTTTGGCTACGGACCGCCTCTGGACAACGCCTTGCCTATGCCACCTCTTGGTGGGAGGCGGCCCATGTGGATGAGTATTTACAAAATCGCTCCCTGCCCATCTGGGCTAGTTTGGCCCGTTTGCGAACCGAGTTGTATCGGGACGTGCGGGGTATTTGCTATGGCCAGTCCCCAGAATTAGCAGAGGCATTTGGCGAAACAGGGCCGTTTTGGGGACGGTACTATCTGTTCTGGCACCAAAACCAACCCCTGACTCTGATCTACGAAGTGTTTTCCCCCTACTTGGCTCGGTACTTGGGGCCTGTGAATGCCACTATGGGATAAGCATGGGAGTTACGCCAGAGAATTAAGATGAATTAATCCCTACGGTGCTTTGCTATACTTTTTGTCGCCTGACTGTTGCTAGGTTATGTGTGCCCATGCCTTCTCTTTTGCAATATTGCCCTGCTTGTGGTGGCCAACCGTTTGCGGCAAATTCTCCCAAATCTTTTTTGTGTTCCCACTGTAATTTCCTCTTATATCTGAATGCGGCAGCGGCGGTGGCTGGGATTCTGGAAAGTGGGGGGGATATTTTGCTGACGGTACGGGGGAATGCTCCCAGTGTGGGAATGTTCGATTTGCCCGGTGGATTTGTGGATCACGGTGAGACGATCGAATCGGCTTTGGTCAGGGAGTTGAGGGAAGAGTTGGGGGTTGATATTCTGGCGGTGATGGGCGATCGCCCTCCCAATTCACCCCCTCCCCCCACGCCTGAAACCCTGTTATCTCCCTGCTACGTTGGTTCTTCCCCGAATATTTACCCCTATCGAGGCGTGACCTACCAGACCGTAGATCTGTTTTATCGCCTGTCACTGCCCCATAAGCCTGACCTGAGGGCCGAGGATGAAGTGATTGATGTGGTGTGGGTGCCCCAGCACCGCATTCCCTTTGACCAGATTGCTTTTCCGTCGGTGCGGGATATGCTGGCCCGTTGTTATGCTGCCTGAACTACTCCCACGGACTATTCCAGCCCGATAGACTTTGGCATTTGGAAAACCTGTGGAACAATGGAGGGTGATAAAAGTTAACACGCTGGAAAAGGTGGGTTGGGCGATCGCATGACTGCAACAAACGAAACGGCTACGACAACTGCCGCAACGGATGATAAAACCGTTGTGAAAGAATACTTTAACAGTAAGGGCTTCGATCGCTGGCGGCGGATTTATGGCGAAACGGATGAGGTCAACAAGGTTCAACTGAACATCCGTAAGGGCCATCAAAAGACGGTGGATACGGTAATGCAATGGTTGAAGGATGATGG
>JAYKIC010000095.1:0-7956 GCA_035284985.1 Leptolyngbyaceae cyanobacterium | reverse complement strand
AACCCCGCTTCCTTCAGTTGTTCCAATGCCCGGTTTAGGTTGATCACCCGCGCCACGGGAAACGTTTCCAGCGCCCCCGCCGCCACCTTCGCCACGGTAGACGTAATCCCTACAGCTCGACGTTGGGGAATCACGAGACCCTGTGCCCCAATCGCCTCCGCCGTGCGAATAATGGCTCCCAGGTTATGGGGATCAGTAATGCCATCAGCCACCACAATCACCGGAGGTTCGGGTGGATGCTGAAGTCGGTCCAACAGTTCCATCAGTTCCAAGTAGTGATAAGGCGCAGCTTGGGCGACAATTCCTTGATGGGAAGCCCCTTGGGTAATTTGGTCCAGACGTTGGTAGGTGACTTCATCAATGACGGTACCGTTTTCCTTGGCTTTGTTGAGCAAGGTATTGAAGCGGGGATCGTAGCGCAACTTGGACACAATCCAGACACGATTAAGGGATCGCCCCTCTTCCAACGCCGACAAGACAGAATGGCGACCGTAAACTAAATCAGGGTTAGACCCATCCTCAGCCAGATCATCGGGATGGGGACCAGACACCGCTGCATATGCAGGTGGCTCCTGAAAATCCGGGGAGTCAGGCAACTCGCGGAAGTCGGGGGTGCGGTCGCGATCGCCCCCAAACCGTGCCCCCCTGGAGCGACGAATGGGCTGCCCCCCATCCCGCCGATCCCCTGAACGCCGTGTCCCCTGCCATGAATCCGATCGCCGACTCGGTTTTTCATCCCTTTGATCATCATCAAAAAATGAGGAGTCGGAAGTGTAACGTTTCGATTGGGGTCGCTTAAAGTCATCGGATCGCCGTCCTGAAAAAGAAGAACGACCTTTGCCCTTAGAGGGGGCAGCGGGATAATCCGTAGAGTCATCCCGACCACGGGAGCGATCCCCACCGGGGCGGGATCGGAGAATGGGAGGGGAAACATCAAAGGGCGATCGCTCCTCAGAGAAGTCCAATTTCTCCTCAGCACGGGGACTGTAGCGGCTCGCAGCAGAGGGCGATCGCTCAGACTTTGCCCCTTTGCGGAAGGGTTTCTTGCTTCCTTTGCGAAATGACTTAGACTGCCCCACCCCAGGGCTATAGCGCCGCTTTTTAGCGGCACCACTAGAACGACGATTCGATGAACTACCAGAGGCTCGATTACGAGGCTGATCTGCCATAATGTCTATCCCTGACTCCAACGTCAAAAAATACAAACAGGTGGGCGATTGACCTGGGACTCCAATACCGGGCTATGCGCCGAAGTTATACCCAAGTTTGAGGTGTCACTGGATAAAGCCAGAATGACAGATTACGATAATAGCGCAAAGCCGATAAAGTTGTAGGTCTGAAATAATAGCTTACTCAGGGTCACGTCAGATCCATGCCTAGAATACCCTGATCTAGATGAGACCCAATTGTGATTGGAATATCAGACCTGATCAATCGAGGTCTGCCCTATTATTTTCCAGAGAGGCCAATAGGTCAGAGTCTAACGGGTGAGCGTCTAACGGGTCAGAATCTAACGAATTATTTAACGGTAATGCATCTAATAGTTCCCACAAACGAGGCTGATTCGTTAAATAAAGATAACCTAACAACACTTCAAAGCTGGTGGCTTGTTGATAGACCTTGGTAGAGAGTTTTTTCCGTGAGGGCTTAGAGGATGCGTTGCGCCCTCGCCGGACTAACTCCACTTCATCCGCTGTTAATAACGGCATTAAAATATTCACTAAAAAGTTAGCTTGCTGTTCAGCTCGCACACAATTGACGACCTGCTGGTGATATGCCTTTAGACGCTTGGGCGGAAAAAGGTAGTGCCCCCGGACGTACAATTCGTAGATGGCATCACCAATATAAGCCAACGCCAACGGAGCGAATTGATTGACTTCCGCTGACGTTAGCGTGCAATGTCGTAACGATGCAGGTAAGAAATTAGACAAGATTTTAACGCAATAAATGAATTAATCATCTGAGTTAATCACAGTGCATTGGGCGTACTGCCCTCACTTACCCGCATCTGCATCCAAACCTTCGATTGCATCCGCTAGCGTTTGCTGTAGACGCAAAAACTTTTCCAAACGTACTACTTTTACAGTTTGAGTCACCCGTGGATTGGTGACGACTTGCACCGATCCGCCCTCTTCTTTGGCTTTTTTCACAAGCTGGACCAGGGCACCCAATCCAGAGCTATCAATAAAGTCGATCTTAGACAGATCCAAAATAATATTTTTACTTGAACCTTCGTCGATATACTTAGCGATAGTCTTGCGAAATGTGGGTTCAGAAAAGGCATCCAATAACCCATTGAGATGAAAAATCTGGCAATTGTCCCTGACTTCGTGTGTGCCCCGTAAACTAACGGTCAGGGTAAGCGGTTCAGGAATAGCTGCCTCCTTCAATTATGTGTTCTATCTAACTTAACTAGGTCGATTTAGTGTAAATCATGTTATAGCACAATGCTCAGTTTTTTGATGTTTTGTTACTCAGGAGCAATCCAGCCAAGGTCGGATCAATCAGTATGCCAGGGCACACCCATCCTTGCGGGGGTCCGACCCGCCCATGAGTACCCCTGATTCCCAATTGATCCAGATGGCTTGCCCTCCGCCATGGGGAGCCGGAATCGGTTGTACTTTATGGCCCAAGCTGGCTAATCCCTTGGCAACAGAAGTTGGGATACCATTTTCGACTTGGCAGGTATTGAGGGAATGGAAAACCCGGGGGAAATCCAGGGCAGCCTGTACATCCATACCGTAGTCGATCATGTTGGTGAGTAGATGGGCGTGACCAGCGGGCTGGAATTCACCCCCCATCACTCCAAATGGCATGACGACTCGGGTCGGATCGGCTTGGTTGCGTAACATACCCGGAATGATCGTGTGGAGCGGGCGCTTACGCGGGGCAATGCAGTTGAAGTGGGTGGGGTCTAGCTGGAATCCAGCCCCTCGGTTTTGGAGAATGACTCCGGTGTGGGGAGCCATCAGAGCGCTACCAAAGGCATGAAAAATGGAGTTAATAAAACTGATGGCATTGCCTTCGTCATCGACGACGCAGAGGTAGACGGTATCGGGATGGGTGGGGAAGACTGGGGCGGGTAAATCAACCATGGCGCGATCGCCCCGAATACTCCGCCGCAAGCGCTGACCATGGGCTTCAGAGAGGAGGGCTTCCACGGGCAGTGAGGCAAAGGCGGGATCGGCCACGTAGCGATCGCGTTCCAGATAGGCCAATCGGGTAGCCTCACACAACAGATGAAACCGCTCTACCCCCAAGGGGTCTAGGGCTGGCAAGTCAAAACCTGACAAAATATTGAGCAGGATCAGGGCCGTAATCCCTTGACCACTGGGGGGACATTCCAAGACCTCATAGCCCCGGTAGGACGTGGAAATGGGGGTGACGTACTCGCCCTCAGCGGTGGCAAAATCCTCTAGGGTGTGGAGACCACCTAAGCGTTGGAGGTAGGTCACGATGGCATCGGCGATCGCCCCTTGGTAAAAGCCGTCCCGCCCTTGCTGGGCGATCACCTTGAGGGTATTCGCCAAATCCGGTTGGGTGTGAAGATCCCCCGGTCTGGGGGGTTGCCCATTGGGCAAAAAGACCTGACTACTGGCTTCACAGGTTTTTAACGCCGCCTTCGCCCGTTGCCAATCATACGCCACCCTTGGATAGACCGGATACCCCGTTTCAGCGTAACGAATCGCAGGCTGGAGCAAGGTATCAAAGGGGGTGCGCCCATAATCCTCCACGAGCCGAAACCAGGCATCTACCGCACCAGGAATCGTCACAGAGTGGGCGCTATGGAGATCGATTTCAGTCATGCCCTGATCGAGAAACCACTGCACCTCTGCCGCCGCAGGCGCTCTGCCAGAGCCGTTGAGGGCAATCACCTCCCCCGTTCCCGCAGGGGCGTAGAGGCAAAAGCAATCCCCGCCAATGCCCGTGGCCTGCGGCTCTACCACACATAACACCGCTGAGGCCGCGATCGCTGCATCCACCGCATTCCCCCCCGCCTTCAACACCTCAATTGCAGTCAGGGTAGCCATTGGATGGGACGTGGCGGCGATGCCATGGGTACCGTAGAGGGGCGATCGCCCAGGAAGATGAAAATCACGCATGGTTCATTACGCAAGAAGAGAATATCAACAGAGTACGGGGTAAAGGCATTTACGACAATTCCCATCCCAACCCTTCTTGGGTACTTGCACCTAAAACCAGTCCCTGTTTCGGGTCAAACGACTGGCACCACCACTCCACAACCGACACTTTAATTAGAGTCGTCCGAAAATTGGGGTGGAGTACCCCCTGCGCGGGTACTCCACCCCAATTTTCGGACAGGTCTATTTGCTTGAAAGTCCCTCATCTTGGAACATTTGCCATCCATCCTAATTGGAGAGCCTTACACTTTGCATAGTTTGATTGCCATTTCCGACCGTCAACAGTTAATATCCAACAACATCTGGGATTCACTTAGATAGTTCAAGTTTAGGGTGCGCCCAATACTGAACCTGTTGCACCATAGCGGTAATATATGAGTACCTGCATAGGTACCCGCTGATATGTGGCTCTGTGGTTGTGCATCAGGTCAGGTATTTGCTGCACACGATAGCTAGATAAACCGTTACTCTGTACTAGGTTTGGCGATCACGCTCACAGGATCAGCCATGGTGACATACTAGGGAGTATTGGCTCCAAACCAAGGTACGCGGTGCCATCTCAACCATTACTGATAAATCGATCCATGATTTGTTGTATCAATACCGAGTGCCAAAAACCGCTCAACTCCGACGACGCTACCCATTGTCGGAGTTGTGGTGCTCCTTTGGTCCATGCTTTGAGAGGTCGGTACCGCCCAATCAAACTCATCGGGCAGGGGGGGTTTGGTCGAACGTATTTAGCCCATGATCAAGATCGGTTGAATAGCAAATGTGTCATTAAACAATTTGCCCCCCAAGTTCGCAGTGCCCATGCCAAGGCCAAAGCCGTCAGTTTGTTTAACCAAGAAGCAGTACGTCTCCATGAACTAGGGGAACACCCCCAAATTCCGGCCCTCCTAGCCTACTTTGAAGAGAATAGTTACCTCTACTTAGTACAGCAATATATAGAAGGGTCAAGTTTGGCCCAGGAACTGAGCCGCCATGGCCCCATGAATGAAAGTCGGTTGCGCCAATTTCTGGTCGATTTGCTCCCCGTCTTACAATTTGTCCATAGCAATCAAGTTATTCACCGGGATATTACCCCCATGAATATTCTCCGACGGGCCAGTGATAGTCGGGTCGTCCTGATTGATTTTGGGGTAGCAAAGCAACTGAATATGCAGGTACCAGCCCAACCCGGCACCCGCATCGGCACGGAAGGCTATTCACCAATGGAGCAATTTCGAGGGGGACGGGCCTATCCGGCCAGTGATTTGTATAGCCTAGGGGCCACCTGCTTACATTTGCTCACCAATACCCGCCCCGATTTTCTCTATGATCCATTAAGGGGAGAATGGATTTGGCAGGAAAGTTTGCGCGATCAACAACGACCCATTAGTGCAGGTTTAACGGCAATCTTAAATAAGATGGTGCAGGACATGGTGAGCGATCGCTACCAGTCCGCCCTAGATGTGTTGACCGCCCTGAATGATTTAGCCCCGGTCTCATCGATTTCCGTCTCATCGGCCATTACCATCGTCGATGCGCCGGGGGCGCTACAAAAACCCTCCCCCCCATCGGCCCATCCTCCCTCCCTCCCATCGTCGGAGCGGATCACAGCGACCCCAGATTCAGATTCTGACCCAAATGTTACCGCTAGACCGGAGGGAATCCCCCCCACACGCCCCAGTGCCCCCCCTAGCAACCCATTGGTCTCTGGACCAACGGCTAGTTCGGGAGAGACTAGAAATCCCTCTAAGCCAGGAATAGAGGGGATACAAACGGTTCCACCTTCACCAGGGCGACCCTCCCAACCAACCTCCCAACCAACCTCCCAACCAACCTCCCAAACGAGTCCCCCCCAGCCTCCAGTGGAATATCGCCGTTCCCGTCCACCCTCCGGTCCCCCTCGTCCGCCCCAAGTGATTCGGTCTGGGGAAATAAAATTGAGTCAGACCTTCCGCCCCACCGACTGGAACGGTCACTGTTTGCAAACGATTGCCGCCCATTCTTCTTGGGTCACAGGAATTGGGATCAGCCCAGATGGAACCCTATTTGCCAGCAGTGGATTAGATGACCAAGTAAAACTATGGAATTGGCAAACCACCCAATTGCATCGGGTTTTGTTAGGCCATAATCGGGGGGTGAATGCGGTGGCCTTTTCGTCTAAACGGGGGGTGGTGTTGAGCGGCAGTGATGACTACACCGTAAAGGTCTGGAGTGCTGAGAATGGCAATCTGATCCAGAGTTTGAGCGGCCATCAACGGGATGTGACGAGCGTAGTGGCTAGCGCTGATGATCGATATATCCTCAGTGGCGGGGCCGATCGCTCCATTCGGATTTGGGATATGGAAACGGGGCGCTTGCTCAAGGTTCCCATTGGTGTTACCAGCATTGTCCGTACCCTTGCCGTCAGCCCCGATGGTCAGGTATTTGTCAGTGGTGGCATGGACCGAAAAATTAAGCTATGGAGCATGAAAACGGCGGAACTGGCACGGGAGTGGATGGCGCACAAGGCGGCGGTGACGGCGGTGACAATTAGTAGTAATAGTCAGTTGATTGCAAGTGCTAGTAAAGACCAGGTAGTCAAGTTATGGAATTTGAGTGCTGGCCGGGTAATCCGGGAATTTAGGGGCCATAGCCGGGAAGTCAATGCGGTGGCGATCGCCCCCAATAATCAATGGCTCATTAGTGCTAGTAGTGATGCCTCTATCCGGATCTGGGAGATTGCCAGCGGCAAGTGTATGACGATCTTGACCGATCATGCCAGCAGTGTTAATGCGATCGCCATCCACCCATCCGGTCAATATTTCATCAGCGGCAGTTCCGACTGTTCCGTCAAGGTGTGGCAGTTAAGCTAAGGATCAGCTGTTTTCCCTGGTAACACCCAGGTTGCGGAACTCACGCTAAGATAAAGACAGGGATAGTCGAGCAATAGTAAAGTAGTATTATTGACTGTCTTTGCATCCTATGGACAACAAACTCAAAGCAGTAATTTTTGACTTTAATGGGGTGATCATCAACGATGAACCCTTGCATCAAAAATTGCTGGAGCAAATTCTGATTGAGGAGAATGTTCGCCCTGATCCCGGAGAATACCGTGATTGTTGTGTGGGGCGAAGCGATCGCGCCTGTTTATTCGATATCCTGAGCAGTCGGGGGCGTGCCCTAACCGATGCGTACATCGACGGCCTAATTCAGCGTAAATCTCAGGCATATCTAGAGGAAATAGCAACCCTTACCCCTCTTCCCATTTATCCTGGCTTAGAAGACATTATCTTTCAGTTTCGAGCCTCCCAGATTCCCCTCGCCATTGTCAGCGGTGCTAGGCGCCAAGAGATCGAGATTGTGCTTAATCGCAGTAACCTTGCAGCTAATTTTGCCCTGATTGTCTCCAGTGATGAGGTGAAAACCAGCAAGCCCGATTCCACTGGGTTATTGGTGGCCCTTGAACAGCTCCAACAGCAATATCCCAATTTAGAATTAACTCCAGCTAATTGTTTGGTGATTGAAGATTCCCCCGCTGGAATCGAAGCCGCTAAAGGGGCGGGGATGTCGGTGGTCGGGGTGGCCAATACCTATCCTTATCATATGATTCAGCGTCAAGCGAATTGGACGGTGGACTATTTGCATGAATTGGAACTCGACCGGATCAAACGCTTTTTTGAACAGCGAACTGAGGCATTTTTGTCCGCGTCTGCGGTTGATTAACCATTGATTGTCCCTAGAACCATGGAAGACCGAAAGACCTCAGTGATATGATGATAGAGGTCAAAATACAACCCCTAGGGGAATTAGCTCAGTTGGTAGAGCGCTGCGATCGCACCGCAGAGGT
>JAYKIC010000094.1:0-5612 GCA_035284985.1 Leptolyngbyaceae cyanobacterium | reverse complement strand
CCCAACGTCGAGCTGTAGGGATTACGTCTACCGTGGCGAAGGTGGCGGCGGGGGCGCTGGAAACGTTTCCCGTGGCGCGGGTGATCAACCTAAACCGGGCATTGGAACAACTGAAGGAAGCGGGGTTTTGGATTTATGGCACAACCTCTGATCATGCCACTGCTGCCCATACCACTGAATTTAATACGGCGATCGCGGTTGTGATAGGGGCCGAGGGTTCTGGCTTGAGTCTCACCACCCAAAAAGCCTGTGATGCGTTGGTTTCTATTCCGTTGCGCGGTAAAACCCCTAGTCTTAATGCTTCTGTTGCTGCTGGGATGGTGCTTTACGAAATTTTTCGGCAGCGCTGGAGCAGCACTGTTACCATTAAGGACTTCAGAAAAGGGGGAGAACAGGGGGGGTGAGGGATGAATAATGGCGATCGTCCCATCGTATTTTTTGATGGCGAGTGCGTGATGTGCAATCGCTTTGTCGATTTGCTGTTGCACCTTGATCCTGATGGGGTGATGGCGATCGCTCCCCTCCAAGGCGAAACCGCTAGGCAATTGCTTCCTCCCCTGCCTGGAAGTCCTGAACGTTGGTCTATCTACTATTTAGATGAAACAGGCTTGTTTTCCCAGTCCACCGCCGCCTTGAAAATTAGCCAACGGCTTGGGGGCGGCTGGTCTTGTTTGGGAATTTTTCTAGGTGTGCCCCAGCCCATTCGCGATGGCATCTATCGCCTGGTGGCCCGTAACCGATATCAGATTATGGGGAAATATTCCACTTGTCGGGTACCGAGTGACAAAGACCGGGACCGTTTTTTACCTTAAATACCGTCTGTCCTGCATTCCAGTTTTGTCCGATAAATTTTCTTCGGAGTCGTCATCGTTGGTTGGCAACTAGACGCTTCTGTAGGGGCACCCAGCCAGAGGCTGGGCACCCAGGTTGGTCTAAGCGCTGAAGTATTTGGCGATCGGGTGATAGGCGACAACAGCGGTGGTGGACTGTTCGGGGTAAATTTGTTCGCTTTCGTCCATATAAATGTCGATGCGATCGCTCCCTAACAAGTCCAACAGCGTGTACTGATCCTGCATATTCGGGCAAGCGGGATAGCCGAAGCTATAACGGGAACCCTGGTAGCGCTGGGCCAGGATATCGCGGATGTTATCCGGTTCCTGGTCGCCAAAGCCCAACTCCCGCCGGATACGGGCGTGAATCCACTCGGCCACCGCTTCCGCCATCTGCACCGCTAGACCGTGGAAATACAGGTAATCGGTGTACTGGTCAGAGCCAAATAGTTTTTGGGCGAATTCCGTGGCAACGTGGCCCACTGTCACCGCTTGCATGGGGAAAACATCTAGTTGTCCGGTTTCCACAGGGGCGAAGAAGTCAGCAATGCAGAGACGACGGAGCGATCGCTGTCGAGGAAACTTAAATCTGGCAATGGGTTCTGCCCCCTTCAATCCAGTCTTAGCTACTTCTGGCCGGTAAATCAGCACTGTGTTCCCCTCGGACTGACAGGGAAAATAGCCATATACTGCTTGGGGATAGAGCAACTTTTCCTCAATGACTCGCTGTTTCCAAGTCTCTAAAATTGGGTAAACTTGTTCTGCTAAGAAGGCATCGTACTCCTCGCGGGACTGCTCCTTGGGCTTACGGAACTGCCACTGACCCGCAATCAACGCCTGCATATCAAGGTGGCCAAACAATTCCTCCATCGGGATATCCTCTGGACCCAGAATTTGGCTACCCCAGAACGGTGGCGTGGGTCGGGGAATGTCGAACGGTACCGCTTCAGACCGCTCCGTGCTTTCCTCTACAGGTTTAGCTTTCGTCTTCGTTTTGGCCCCAGATGCCCCATTTTGACTGTCGTTCTGACTGTCGTTCGGATTGCCAGTCTGCTCCACCTCATCTAAAAATCCCTTGAGGTCATCCCAGTTATCGGCCGCTTTGGCAGGCATGAGCTTGTCCATAAAGTGGAGGTCAGCAAAGGCATCTTTGCCGTAAATCACTTGGCCCTTGTAGACCTGCTGGCAGTCCTCACGGACAAACTTGGGTGTGAGCGCTGCACCACCCAGGATGACGGGAACGGTAATCCCTCGCTCGTTAAAAACTTCCAGGTTTTCCTTCATGAACGCCGTGGATTTCACCAGCAGGCCACTCATGGCGATGCAGTCCACTTGATGCTCGTTGTAGGCATCTATAATATTGTCCACGGGCTGCTTAATTCCCAGGTTAATTACTTTGTAGCCATTGTTAGACAAGATAATATCGACTAGATTTTTGCCGATATCGTGAACATCTCCTTTCACCGTGGCAATCAGGAATTTCCCCTTGGCGGAATGATCCCCCCCTTCTTTTTCCATGTATGGCTCCAAATAGGCCACCGCTGCCTTCATGGTTTCGGCAGATTGCAGCACAAAGGGCAACTGCATCTGACCGGAGCCGAAGAGTTCTCCCACCACTTTCATGCCATCCAGCAGGAAGGTGTTGATGATGTCCAAAGGCGGATACTTGGCCATTGCTTCCTTGAGGGCATCTTCCAGCCCCAGTCGTTCGCCGTCAATGATATGCTGCTTCAGTCGTTCTTCCAAGGGCAGGTCAGCCACGGCGGAGCGATCGCGCTTCGTACTCACCCCTTCAAATAGGGTCGTCAGGGTGGTGAGGGGATCATAGGTGCAGCGATCGCCCTCAAAATCCCGCCGATCATAAATCAGGTCTTGGCATACTTTCTGGTGTTCCGGGTCAATTTTAGCCAAGGGCAAAATCTTAGCCGCACTGACGATCGCCCCATCCATGCCCACCTGCATCGCCTCGTGGAGAAACATGGAGTTCAACACGATCCGGGCGGCGGGGTTCAACCCAAAGGAGACGTTGGAAATACCCAAAATAATGTGACAACCAGGGAGATTCTCGCGGATTTGGCGGATGGCCTCAATGGTTTCCCGACCGTTCACCCGATCCTCCTCAATCCCGGTGGAAATGGGCAGGGCTAGGGGATCGTAGAAAATTTCGTGGGGAGGGATGCCGTACTCTAAAATGTCGCGGTAGGCCCGTTGGGCGATCGCAAACTTTTTCTCAGCAGTCCGGGCCATGCCATCTTCATCAATGGTTCCTACTACCACCCCAGCCCCATATTCCTTCGCCAGTTCCAGCACTTTGAAGAATCGCTCATCCCCATCCTCGTAGTTGGTGGAATTGAGAATGCACTTACCGCCAGCCACCTTCAGCCCCGCTTCCATCTTCTGCCATTCAGTGGAATCCAGCATCAGCGGCAGGGTCGAGTTCGTCACCACACGGGACACCAACTCGTGCATATCCCGCACCCCATCCCGTCCCACATAATCCACGTTCACATCCAGCACATGGGCACCTTCCTTAATCTGAGCCTTCGCCAAGGACACTAACCCATCCCAGTCCTCTGCATTTAGCGTTTCCCGGCATTTTTTGGACCCACTGGCATTCAATCTTTCGCCAATGATAAGGAAGGAATTGTCTTGATCGTAAGGTTGGGCACTGTAAATGGACGCGGCGGCGGGGGTGTAGTTGAGGGTGGGGCGGGGGGAATCGGCGGCTGCCGCAATGGCAGGTTCCCAGGTAGGACGACGCACGGGGCGCTGCTTGGGCTTCAGTTCTTGGGCAATCTCTGCTAACTGCTGAATGTGGTCGGGACGGGTACCACAGCAACCGCCGATCACCTGCACCCCCAAATCTTCCACAAAGTTCATCAACGCCATCCGCAGTTCCATCGGGGTCAACTTGTAATGGGCATGACCACCCACGTTTTCAGGAATCCCTGCGTTGGGAATACAGGAAATCACAAAAGGAGAGTTGGCCGACAAATAGCGAATGTGGTCGGCCATCCGGTCAGGCCCAGTGGCGCAATTCAGCCCCAAAATATCAATGGGGTAGGGTTCCAAAATCGCCAACATGGCCGCCACATCCGATCCCACCAACATGGTGCCCGTGGTTTCCATCGTCACCGACACCATCAGCGGTCGCCGCTCCCCTTTCTTGGCAAACACCGCTTCAATTGCATTCAGCGCCGCCTTGATTTGCAGCACATCCTGGCACGTTTCCACCAAGAACAAATCGACGTTACCATCAAAAAGCCCCTCTGCTTGCTCCACATAGGTGGCTTTCATGTCGTCGTAGCGAATATGACCCAGGGTCGGCAATTTTGTGGTTGGACCGATGGACCCCGCCACAAATCTGGGTTTTTCAGGAGTGGAAAATTCAGCAGCAACCTCTTTGGCCAGTTCAGCCGCTTTACGATTAAGGTCGTATGCCCGATCCGCCAAGTCGTATTCAGCCAATACTAGGGATGTGGCTCCAAATGTGTCAGTTTCGATCACATCTGCCCCAGCGGCCAGAAAGTCATGATGGACCTTGCGAACCGCGTCAGGCTTAGTTTCAATTAAATACTCATTACAACCCTCGTAATCGGGTCCACCAAAGTCGGCAGCGGTGAGGTTTTGTGCCTGGAGAGATGTCCCCATGGCCCCGTCAAATACAAGGACGGGGTGGTTAGGGCTGTGGAGTCGTTGCAGAAAAGCATTGGTCATGATGGCAACATGGTTCACTACTGAGTTCGGCTGGTGGTGAATTCCTTGGGCAATTAGTTAGGGGACGAATTCACCTTCATGTTTGTTTATTCTACTGATACATTCTACCGATGATCGGGGACTGAGTTGAAGCGATCGCCCCTAGGTTGTGAAGTTTTTGCGGATGCTGAGATGAAAATGATCCAATTACCCCAAGCGTTACCGTCGGTACAGCCAACCATAATTGCCGCCCCTATACTTAGATAGTTTTACAGATAAAACTACATCAATTTAATCCATAAAAGGGATAGGCCCAGGATTTTAATCCGTAATTTCCTACGGCCTGAAAGCCTACTTTGTCTATGGTTCTTAAAAAAATAGCGTTTTATATCTTTATGGGCCTAGTCTTAAGCGATAAGAACTATTGCATCAATGTCCAAAATATATAGCTTATTGAGTCCCAAAATTCTAGAGACAAAATCGTGATTGAGGGTAATCTTAACCACTTTTGCATCAATAATGTTTATCTATATATTCGCTATAGCCTATACCCTTCATTACTTTGATTAATCAATCCCTCAGGCTAGAGCGATCGCGCCCCACTAAACTCCCATCAATAAAAAATAAGAAAATGGTCTGAACAGTTGCTGAACATTTGATGGTGCGGTGGTGTAACAACATACCTATAAAACTTAGCAAGTTTATAAATATTATTTTTAGGAGTTAAGTTCGTTACAAATAATGATTTCTAATAAGAATAGTTAATTTTGCTACATTCATTTTTAAGAGTCGAGTGTTATCCTAAAGTTAGAAATTTATTAATTAGCGTCTACCCTTCATTCGTAAAGAGTTGTGCCGTGAAAAATCCTGTATTCCTCTGGCAAATTTTCGTCCAGATTGAGAACCATAAAGCTGTATCGCCTTTATTCAAACGGCTGGAGGTATCCGCAGCCTCCTATTGGGATGCCCTCAGCGCCATTGAAGGGGATCTCCAGGGTTTCATGCAACATGGTGATCCCTCAATTTTGGCGGTTCATCGCCTTCCCTTTGTTGGCTAATCCCTGTGATTTCTGGATGGTTAAGTGG
>JAYKIC010000093.1:0-2541 GCA_035284985.1 Leptolyngbyaceae cyanobacterium | reverse complement strand
GAATGGTAGGAAACAAGCCTAAAAGCGCTACCTCGATCAGGGTTTGAATCGAGAGATCGGCATCGGTCAACGCGGCGGCAAAAAAATTGCCCGGTTGCAAATCTTTGTCAGGTTGGGCGGCAATATTGGCCTGGATGGTGTGGGCATAGGCTGCGGCTTTTTCCAAAAAAGGTAAAAGGCTAGTGAGAATTTGCCGGGGAGAGGAAGACATTGACATGATGATTGAATTGACTCAGCGGATAACACCCTGATTGAACCATTGATCGCTCCCGATTGCCTGAGACAGACGATTGGACATCGCCAGCTATTCCTATCCTGACCAGACAGTAGTGGTTACGGGTCCGCTTCGCTTGGTAACGCAGTTTGTCGGTGGTGGCGATCGCCACTACGGGATCGCGGAATTCCACAAAATCCTGAATCACCCTGAATCACTAAAATGCCGACGCTAACTGTAACTTTTCGGGCAGTGGGCAAAGCGCCAGATCAATATCCAACATCATCACCTGATCGGCGAGATTTTGAGGAGAGCACTGACTGCTGGCATAGAATAGATAGCCACCAAACCCACAGCAATCGCTGGAAATGGCATGAAGCGAGGCTAAAAATCTCGTCGATCAAGATCATCCACATCCACCCCCTTCAGTTCAACCAGAACTTTATTGTCCTCGCTAATTAAGACATCCTTCTTCCTTTGGGTAAAGCCTAGATCCCGAAAACGAATGCCACTTAATAAGAACTGATCGATACCATCTCTATAGTCTAAAATTCGGTCTGGTCCCTTCAACGACTCAATCACAAAGATATCGGCATCGCCGCCCCCTTTCAGAATATCTTTGCCTTGCCCCCCAGTTAATCGATCTTGGCCATCACCCCCTAGCAATTTATCCTTACTGCTCTCACCGATGAGGATATCATCCCCGTCACTACCCGTGAGATTATCCTTACCCCCTCCACCTAGTAGCTGATCATTGCCGATATCCCCAAACAGGCGATCGTTGCCTGCAAGACCGGAAATGGTATCGTTGCCTGCAAGTCCATTGATGGTATCCGGCTCAGATGTTCCCTCTAAGGTGTCGTCACCGCTGAAATCGGGAACCGGATTGAGCGTTAAGTCATAATGAGTCGCATAGCGTGAGGTCGAGGTGGTAGGAGTTGCGACTTGTAGAAAGTAAGTTCCTGGTTCCAAGATGAGCGATCGCGTGTCGTTAGCTCCTCCGCTAAAGGTATCGACGGTTTCAGCCGAATCATAGACCCCATTGCCGTTGGTATCGGATGCCAGGTAAAACCTCAGGCTCTCCGCTGTTTCATTGATTAAAAATCCAATGTTGGTTTTTTGGGCGAGGGTGAACGTATAAGTGTCCACGGGGTCGATGGCGTTACTAATATACTCTTGAAGCACTCGCTGGGTGGAAAGGGTTCCCAGATTAAACGCTTGACCGAATGTAATACCTGGATCGGGGGATACATTTCCAGGTTTAGGCGTTGTACCGAGTTGAAGGCTGTAGTCGCGGGTCAAAAAATTACCAGTTTCGATTTCAAGGTAATAGGTGCCCAGCGGTAACGCTTGGAAAAAAGAGGTATCTGCACCTGCGGATAATGTTCTGATGCGTTCGTTCGTTTCTGTCAAGCCATTGCCATTAAAATCGACCACCAACCGTAGAAATGGCGGGGTACCTGATTCCGTTTCCCAGTCAACTGTTCCAAAAAAGTCACTATTGGTAGAAAGGGTAAATTTATAATACGAAACTGGATCGGTTCCACCAATGACATCAGAGATGTTAATTGTGCTTGAAATCGGTCCCAAGTTGTTAGCTGTTGCAAGGGTATTATCTGTAAGTGTCATAGATAGAACGTTGAGAGTAATGGTTAGAAATTAATCATGAAAATGGTTCAACACGGCTAATTTGTGTTTTGTCGTGCTGGATTATGATAGGTGGCTACAGTTCCGGCTAGATTGACCGTGAGAACTGAGGGATAGCCCTTTTCTGGTCAAAAAGTAGGGCGAAATGAAGACTATGCCATGGTAAGGGATTTGATTTTGCTCTCCTTGACCATTCCTGCCAAGAAATTGACCGATCGCGCCTTTTGTTGCGGGTGGAATGATTAGGGGCGATCGCGCAACCGATCCAGCCCCTCTAGAATAAAATCGAGGCCCAACTCAAAGTCATGCAGACCGTCATAACTACCATCAATGACGTAAAGGGACAGTTGGTGCATATAGGGATACTGATCGGGAGGAATGTATGAAATGAAACTCTCGGCTGTCTCAGCGTATTCTGTGGCTTCAACCGGAAAGTTGAGTTCCTGGAGGGTAAAGCCGTAGATGTGGCTGTCCATAGCATTCCACGCATGATCCGCCATCTCCCAGGAAAAACCGGCTTCCCGCAAACAACCGATGGTGCGATCGACATAGCGGAGCATCGCAGGTCCGACATTGATGCGCGACATGATCGCCATCGCCGCCCAGGGGTGTTTTAGCAAGACCTCATGGGCTGAGAAAGCCCGTTGCCGCATGGCAGTTTTCCAATCTAAATCAAAGCG
>JAYKIC010000092.1:0-10974 GCA_035284985.1 Leptolyngbyaceae cyanobacterium | reverse complement strand
GACGGTCGAGAGACGTTCCGCTATAGGTCGGTGAAGGAGTTTGGCGATCGCATTACCGACTTTGAAATTCTCCAAGACATCTGTGACTTAAGCCGTATCAAGGGCATTCGCTCAATGGATGATTTGAACTTTAGCCAAAAGGGAAACAATGCCTTCATGCAAGCTCAAGTAGGCAACACATTTAGACTGATTGCCATATTAGATGATATTGATATCAATGACCTAGATAAGGGCAACTTCAAACTGTAGCGTTGTTTTATTGGAGGATAAAATAAAACTGATGTTAGTAGAGGGATGAGGGATGATTCCTGACTGCTCCAGTAACGTTCAAGACAGAATAGCCTGAACCCTAATACTGGGCCATGCTGGGATCTAGCATAAAACCCTGACTTCTTGAAAAAGTCGGGGTTCTATTTTTATAGCCGTAGACACTTTATAGCGGTGAGCCTTTAGTTAGGACAGAGAATGTGTTTGCAGGGGCGCTTCATGTCCCCACCAAACGCCCTAACCAATGTGGCTATCGCCATAACTTAGGTGAACCGCATTGAATCTCTGCTTATTCCCTATGCCGCTGCGTCCTTTGTTTCTGTTGTCCCAGGGCTGAGTAAGGCTAAATAAATTCCTCCCAGAACAAAGACAAATCCAATGCAATTTAGGAGAGTAAGAGGTTGATTCCACCCTACCCAGGCGATAAATGCGGCAAATACCGCTTCCAAGGGTAAAAACAACGATACGAATTCAGATGACAGTTGCTTGAGGCTAAAGGCAGTTAAACCCTGACCAATAATCTGGGAAAAACAAACCACACCTGTAACAGCTAGCCAACCAAACATCGTGGTAGGAAACAGTGGATTAGACGTTAATAATATCAGGGGCAAAATTCCGCTTGCGCCAATCAGGCAGGTCCACTGCAAGACCACCATTGCGGTAAATCGTTGCCGTAGTTGGCCCACTAACAAACAGTAAAGCGCTAGTAGGATTGCTGAAGATAAGGCAATCCCATCTCCGATGAAATTGGACATACCGACCTGGAAATCTTCAAACCCAATTGTTACCACGCCAATCAAGGTTAGCCCAACAGCTCCCAGGAAACGCTTACTAAAGTGGTGCTTGAAAATCAGCCAACCAAAAATAGTGGCAAATAATGGGGAGAGATCATGCATTAGGGTGGAATTGGCAACCGTTGTGTACTGTAATGACCAAGCCCACAACACTAAGCACCCTGCAAACATCAGGCCACACAGGGCAAATAGTAGGTAGGTTGTGTAGGTTAATGGGGTTGAAGGCGCTTCAACTGCAACTGTTTGGGGTTCTAATGCGGAATTTGGCTGCGGTTGGGTCTGGGTTGGGTTTGCTTTACGATGATGGACAGCATCCCAGAAACAAAGGATAAGGGCAGCCATCCAAAAGCGAGTGAATGTTGTGCCAAGGGAACCCATTTCGTCAACGGACAATTTGATACAAAAAACACCCAAAGCGATCGTAAATTGTCCCACTACAAGGGCAATAATCGCAATTGTTCTTGGTGTGAAAGTGGATGCAACGGTGTCTCTCTGATGAAACCATTGAAAAACCGGAGACCAAAGTTCAGATTCTTTTTTGTGCTGTGGAGGGAAGGGCCAGAGGACAGCCCTCTTGTTGAGCAAGGAAGAAGTCATCAGTTTGCGGAGGGCCATTAATTTTGTTTAGTTGGGTTATCTGAGTCTACACTTCGAACCTGTGAAAATGTGCGGCGGTAAACGCGATCGCGTTGCAGACTCAACATACTATCGAAGCATATCAGTAATAACAGAGCATCATTACCTCTGCTTAACTATCAGACAGAAGTGACAAAGTAACCTTACATCTATTTATATTCCTTTATAATCTATTTAGACTGGGGAAGATTCGTTTAAATGGATTAATAGTTGCAATGACTGCCCATCTGGAATTGGCGAGAAATTCCTTTTATGATGGGGCACATATCTTTTTATATTGTGTGGTTTTCATGATAAAACGATCCCCACTTATTTTAAGAACGTAGTACCCACGGCGTGGCAGTAGGCAATAAACTCTAAGAGTACAACTTTTGTGCCATGGCTACTATTCCACCAGGCATCGGCGTTAAAGTCTACAGGGGTTGAGGCCATAACCCCTACCTTAATATCTGGAGATAGATATCTTTGGTAAAAAAAATGGGTCCGACGGGCATGAATATGATTTGAGAAAATGTTGATGCCTTGAATGGTCAAATCTTTGGTTGATAGCCAGTCTCGAAAGGTTATCGCTGTTGTTTCCGTCCGTTTGGTGGGAGTGGAGTAGGAGGGCAGAGCCACTAAATTTTCCGCATCAAACCCCATGGCTAAGAGAGTAGACGCGGCCAATTCGGCAGTAGTTTTGTATCCAGATACACAAGAACCAACCCTTAGTGCCCCGCCAACGGTGACTAAATACCGATATCCGCCTCGTTCAAACTCCGCTATGGTTGCGTTCAGACTCAGTTCTTCTAGCCAGCCTTCCACAACCAAGATATCGGCCTTTTCAATGGGCTGATTCAACGCGAGAAATGCATAAAGAAAATAGCGGAGGAATATGGCAAAAAGAACCAACAGCATTAGTACAACACCGTCGATGCTTAATAATATCCAGGTGAATACACTCATCTAGACTCCTTTGGGGCTGATCTCCCCAGTGAAATAGGGATTGGGGCTAGAGCAGTGCTTAGTGAATTTCCAAGTTCATTACATAATGACCGAGGCAGAGGGTTTGGGACCATAGCTCATATTCTAGCCGGAGCCGTTCCGGGTTTTCACCACCTGTGAGGGTCAGGCTACGAGTAAAATTACGGAGACGCATTTGCCCTGCTTGTTCCATGCGATCGCCCTGCAACCAATAGCGATTGAGACCATAGGTACCTTGCTCCCAGCAATGGCGATAACTAAACCGTCCATTTCCCTGCATCGTCATCGTAACCCGGTAGGGGGAGATCTCTAGCCATAGGAGTCGGGGCGGATCGCTGTCTGGCAGGGATAGGGTTGAAGCGGGGGGGGCTTCTGGGGGTGACGTTGGAGATGTCCATGGCGAGGTCGAGTTGGGAGAGTTGCGAAACCTCGGTTCAGTTAATAATACGTGAAACTGATCCGGTGTTTTTTGATATAGGGTTGCGGACGTTTCCAAACTAGACCATATGGGCATATCAAATGACATCAGAGACAGACAGACAGGTTTACGGCTTTGGCTCAACATGGAACATTACCCGGCGTGGAGGAAACAGTATGCAGAAAACAAAGATTGAAACAATGGACTCTAAGTAAAATGGATGAAGATAAAACATTCGTATTGCTATGGAATTTTGCATAGGGCATCTAATTTATCAAAGGCACTAATTTCCTATTAAGAATTTGTGTTATTTTGAGGATGTGTTACCCGACCTAATCTGTTATTTTGGTTTCGTGCTGACCTTGGGCGGACCCGATCTTCTATTGTGGACCCGATCTATTGTGGACCCGACCTATTGTGAACCGGAAGGATATGGTGCGTGGTTTGGAAATAGACTCTGGAAATCGTTGTGACAATTAGCCTAATTTTACCGAATCGTTCAAAACCTATTGCGAAAAACAAATGAAGCCAAATTTAGATGCATTCCTTAAGTGTTACCCACCTGGATGCGATCCCCCTAGATTCTTAAATGCGACTTATCTCAATGTTACTCATACCATTTCCAGATGAAGAGGCAGATCATGAATGCTTACATGCAATGGCCTTAATCGCCTTGTTGTATCTAGTTTCATCGGAGATTGATATCAGATGTCTCCATCTGTCTAAATTAAATGCTGTTAACCCTTACCTTGCTAGTCTATCTCAATGACAACGACCACCATAACCCTTAATAATACTGAATCTCACCAATCCTTGACGATTCAACCCGCTTCATCCGTATTTTCCCTGAGTGGTCGCGTCCGTATTCCTGGTGATAAGTCTATTTCCCATCGTTCTCTGATGCTGGGGGCGATCGCCACCGGGACGACGGAAATCAGGGGTCTATTGTTGGGGGAAGATCCCCGCAGTACCGCTGCTTGTCTCACGGCCATGGGGGCCACTATTTCGCCGCTGAACTCTGATCATGTGACGGTTCAAGGGATCGGCGTTGGGGCATTGCAAGAACCCAAGGCTGTGTTGGATGCGGGTAATTCGGGGACGACCATGCGCTTAATGCTAGGATTATTGGCCTCCCATCCCGATCGCTTTTTCACGATGACGGGGGATGATTCGCTTCGCAGTCGGCCCATGTTACGGGTGATCAACCCGTTACGGGATATGGGAGCACAGATTTGGCACCGCTCCGGTGGGTATGCTCCCTTAGCCATCCAGGGACAACAACTGAAACCCATGCATTACCAATCTCCCATTGCGTCGGCTCAGGTAAAATCCTGTGTGTTGTTGGCGGGTCTGATGGCGGAAGGGCGAACAACGGTGACGGAACCAGCGCGATCGCGGGATCACAGCGAACGGATGTTAGCGGCATTTGGGGCGGAGGTGTTGGTGGACCCGGAAGCCAAAAGTGCCACGGTGGTAGGGCCAGCCCAATTAACCGGACAAACGGTTGTGGTGCCTGGTGACATTAGTTCTGCGGCGTTTTGGATGGTGGCGGCGGCCATTGTGCCTGATGCCGAATTGGTGATCGAAAATGTTGGGGTGAATCCCACCCGCACCGGAATTTTAGAAGCGCTGCAAATGATGGAGGCGGATATTACCCTGGAAAATGAGCGGGTGGTGACGGGGGAACCCGTGGCCGATATTCGGGTGAAATATAGCCGCTTAAAGGCTTGCACCATTGGCGGAGAGATTATTCCTCGATTGATTGATGAAATTCCGGTGCTGGCGGTGGCGGCGGTGTTTGCGGAGGGGACAACGGTGATCAAAGATGCGGCGGAGTTGCGGGTAAAAGAGAGCGATCGCATTGCCGTGATGGCGGGTGAGCTGAGCAAGATGGGAGCCACGATCACGGAACAACCTGACGGGATGGAAATTACTGGAGGCAGCGTGCTAACGGGAACGACGGTGGATAGCTATACGGATCATCGTATTGCCATGAGTTTAGCGATCGCCGCCCTCACAGCCAAAGGGACTACCACCATTCACCGGGCTGAAGCCGCTGCCATTTCTTACCCCAACTTTGTCAGAACCCTACAATCAGTGTGCCAATAGCCTCGCGAAGCGTGCCCGGAGGGCGTAGGGAGATTAAGGGGGCTAAAGCTAGGGTTATCCGGCTTCGCTAAACAGGTACGAACTCTTGGACTTCCTTGGGAATATTTACGTATATGTTTAGTGCCAGAACTACTGGAGGTTAAAACCGCGTCTAAGGGTGCAAAGTTGGCCTTGGCTGACTTAATGGCACCAACCGTTAACCTGCGGAGGTAGGTTAACGGTTGGTGCAGTTTTAACCGCCAAGCGAACAAGTTTTGTCAGACAATCAGGGTGAGCGCAACGTACCCACTTCCCACAAAAACTCTCAGGCTTTATTTTAGGTCCAATCCTAAGTTGACTAGCGGGGTACGATATAACATTACACCCTGATTGACTGACAAAAGCAGGTGTTACGTACCTTTGTAGGTTTTCCGGTTCATACTGACGCAGCAGCTTGACGGCGGATTCTACAAAGGAGTCAGTTCCCTGAACCATAACCAAGTACTTCCCTGCATTTAAGCGATTCCGGTAAGCGATCGCATCTCCACTCCCAACAGTCCATCCAGTTAACCGTCCTGTCACAAATGCGCCTAGTGCAACAGCCACACTAGCGAAAATTCCACCCAGAACGTGATTGCCAATGCTGCCTATTTTAATGGGGATTGCTAACATTTCTTTCTAGCGACACCAATGTAGATAACCTGAGTGTCATCATCGAATCGCACTTGGAATGTGCCCGTTTTCCAGAAATTTTTCAATGTGGTAATCTGTGCGCCTAGATTACGGCCAAATAGATCGAATCCTTGGATGTTTATACCAGAGAACTCGTTTTTTTCTAGTAGCAAAGTTAGCTCTTCAGGAGTAACAAATTTCTGCCAATCATGAATTCCCTGGGGAATCATTCTCAGGATATCTTCAAGCAGCCAAATCATGATCCAGCGCGATCGCCTTGTCCGGTTAATGGTATCGAAGCAGAAGAGTCCTCCCGGTTTCATCACTCGACTAATTTCAGCCACCGTCACAGCAGGACTTTGCACATGTTCCAACACATCGACACAAGTGACTACATCAAATTGATGATCGGTGAATGGAAGATTTTCTCCCACACCGACATGATAATCAACTTTTAGGCCAGTGGTTTTAGCATGGGCGATCGCAGCTTCAATACAAGCTTGTGATTGGTCCAGACCTGTAACTACTGCGTTCCGTTTTGCCAAAAACTCACAGGTATAACCGCCGCCGCAACCAATATCCAGCACCTTGAGTCCACTCCAACTGGAAACGAAGCGATCGAAGTACTGAAACCGCAAAGGATTGAGCTTGCTTAATGGAAAGATAGTTGCCGTTTCATCCCACCACTGGGTGGCCTGCTGGTCATAAAATGCAAGATTGTTGCGTTGCATGAGGTTTATGGATAAGGTTTCTATCATTATTCCAGCATTGAACGAAGCTGGCTCACTGGACCGCACTTTGCGCTATCTTCGCCTGCTTGATCCTCCGGCTAAAGAAATTATCGTGGTCGATGGCGGCAGCACCGATGCCACTGTAAATATTGCCACTAGTAACGGTGTCCAAGTGGTGATGGCTAAACAGCGGGGACGGGCTGTTCAAATGAACTTAGGGGCTAGGTTGGCCACTGGAGATATCCTATGCTTCCTGCATGGAGATACTCTGGTTCCTGACGATTTAATCAAACTGATTAGAATGACCCTGGTAAATCCCAAGATCGCCTGTGGCGGTTTTGTTTCTGTGATGACAGGATTACAAACAACCTGTTGGGGAATTACATTGCACAACAGCCTCAAAACTCACTATGCACCGCTGTTATTCAGACCCCATCGATATTTCGGTGACGGCTTGAGAATTTTATTCGGGGATCAAGCCATGTTTTGTCGGCAAACAGATTTTTGGAACTGTGGCGGCTTTAATGCGAGTTTGCCAATTATGGAAGATGCTGATTTGTGCCTTAAACTATCGAAATTAGGGCGCATTTATCAGGTAAATCGTGTAGTGCAGTGCTCCGATCGTCGGGTCGTCAAATGGGGTATTTTGAAGGCTAATTTTATTTATTTTCTGATTGGGTTTTCATGGGGTTTTGGAATTCCTGCCTCCCGGCTGAAGCGATTTTACGAAGATGTGCGTTGATTAAGATCCCAACTATACGGTAAGTAGACTACCTTGATAGAGTCAGATAATTCAGGGTTGGTATGATATTGGCTAATGTAGTCAATAATTGAGTCAGATTGCGTCAGAAAATCTGCGCTATACCATTTGAAAATTTTGCTGCAATATAGGGTGTTACTTCCGGTTTCATAACGTACCTTACTGGGATTATTGATAAATCGATGGGCATCTTCTTCTAGTTGGTTAGATAGCTTATCCGGTAAATAAGCTGTTGATCTTAACAGGGGACAGCCGATGGATGCACATACTAGGGCAAAGTGAATCCGAGGTTCGTTAAACTTTTTTCTGAGAATGTCATGCTCGATTACATTCAAGCTGAGCGATCGCCCCTTAAGCCTATATATTTCACGGGTAAAGAATTGGAGAAATCCCAACCAATTGGGCAGACCTAAGAATGGGGGACGAATAGAGTGAATGGGGTAACGTTGCAATACCTGTTGAATCGTAAGCGCGTTGTAAAGATTAATTAGAAAAGCGATCGCATGGTCTCGCTCCAACCCGTCCCAACTGGTTTGATTAACTGACATCAACCATTGGTCAAGTTCCTTGGCTGATTCCTTTTGCCAAAGAGCATAATGGACCAGCCCTTGGTCATCAACGTATTTCTCAAGCATAGAATTCCAGGGCGAAAGGCTCAAATGATAGGTCATACAGGCTTTGATGTTGTAAACCGAACGCTTCTGACGGTGATTACTATCCCATACTAGCTGAGTTATTCTTCATATTTTGTTACATTGTGATTGTTCTGGAATTTAGAGCGCCCAAGCATCTTCACGGCAAACCTCCACGGCGATTACAAGCGGATGCCCAGGTTCTCTCCAGATTGGTAACAATGAAAGGAGATTGATATGAACGGTAATCTTCGAGTCGGGAATTTGTTTGGGATTCCCTTTTTCGTACACGTTTCATGGTTTTTCGTGTTGGCACTGGTGACATTTAATTTTGGCAGTGGCCTGTTTGCTCAGTTTCCCTGGTTGGGAGGGCAAGCATGGTTATTGGGATTGGTCGCTGGGCTGTTGCTCTTTGGCTCAGTGCTACTGCATGAGTTAGGCCATAGTTTCGCCGCAAGACAACAGGGGATTGGTGTCAACTCCATCACCTTATTTTTGTTTGGGGGATTAGCCAGCCTAGAGGATGAAGCGGAGACTCCAGCGGGTGCCTTTTGGATCGCGATCGCGGGTCCGCTGGTGAGTCTAATTTTATTTGCAGCATTGTCGCTTGTTCTGACAAGTAGCTGGATCACGGGTCCAATGGCGGCGATCGTTGGCTTGCTGGCCTACATTAACTTAACCCTGGCACTCTTTAACCTGATTCCAGGACTCCCTTTGGATGGCGGTAATGTACTCAAGGCCATTGTCTGGAAAGTCACAGGCAATCAGTATCGTGGTGTGCGATGGGCGAGTCGGATGGGGCAGGGCATTGGTTGGATGGCGATCGCCCTTAGTATTCTCGCTATTCTCGGCCTTTCCCCTGTCGGTAGCTTCTGGACCTTGATTGTGGGCTGGTTCCTCTTACAAAATGCTAGCCAGATTGCTCAGGCGGCCAATATCCAGGAGTTGTTATTAGGATTAACCGCCACGGATGCGGTTGTGCCAGATAGCCCAACGGTTAGTGCTGACAAAACGTTGCGGGAATTAGCGGATATCGCCGTAATGGCGAGTAGCACGGGCCAGTGGCAGCGTTTCTTAGTACATGGTGAAGAGGATCAGCTCATCGGTACAGTCCAATTGGCTATGCTCAGAACTATTCCTGCTGAACAGTGGGCGGAATATCAGGTTCGCGATTTTGTTCAACCCATTGCTCCCAGTGGTCAGGTTCAGGCGAATGAGCCTCTGCTGGCTGTCATGGCGCAGTTGGACCAGCAAGGTACCCAGGCTTTAGCCGTTACCCAATCAAATGGTGAGTTGGTCGGATTGCTGGAAAAGGCACAGATCATTAGTCTATTGCAGCAAAAGGCCCAGTCCCAGCCAGCATAATCATCGACCTGCCACGGATATTCAACCCCCATTACTAAAACGACCGATAAGTCACTGATCCTCCGGGTTAGTGACTTATCGGTCGTTTTAGCGACACAAAACTTTCCTTTGTGGCGATCGCTATAATTTATTAAGTAGTTTGTGACTCGACACCTCCATGCCAAATTCCCATGCCCCCTAGTCTCAACCTCCTGCCTGCCCACACCGCTAAGCTCCGCCGATCCCACGGTCGCAGTTATTTTGTGACTGAACAAGGGCAGAGTTTGCCTAGTGTCACCAGTATTCTCAATGCCACCAAACCTGCCGCTGCCCGACAAGCCTTAGCCGAATGGAAACAACGGATGGGTCAAGAGGTGGCCCAGAAAATTGCCACGGGTGCCAGTCGAAGAGGCAGTCAAACTCACAAGGTGCTGAAACATTATCTCTTGGGCCAACCCCTGATTTGCCCTGAAAATGCCCGACCCTATTGGCAAAGTTTGGGGTCGGTGATGCCCCTAATCAGCGATGTGCGGCTGGTGGAGGGAACTGTATTTCACCATGATTTAGGGTATGCGGGGAAGGTGGATTGTGTGGCCAGTTACCAGGGTATGCCTTGTGTGGTGGACTGGAAAACGAGCGATCGCCCCAAACAAACCATCCAACGGCTCTACGATTATCCCCTACAGGTGGCGGCCTACTGCGGTGCGGTGAATCACACCTATGCCGAACACCACATCCATTTGACCGCCGCACTCATCGTCATCGCGATTCCCGGTGAATCGGCTGAAGTATTTTGGCTAGATCGGGCTGACCTGCGGCTCTACTGGCACCAGTGGCAGGAACGGTTACAGGAATTTTATGGCGATCGCTACATTGATTAGAGCCTTAACGATATCAAACCATATCAAACGATATTTAGAGGTTAGGCCGATGCCATCAAGTTGATGACCACTTCTGCGGCTAACCGTCCTGTTTGGGCCGCCCCATTCATATAGCCGTAATATTCATCGCTCAGGTGTTCCCCCGCAAACACGAGGTTGCCGATGTGAACATCGACTCGCTCTTCAGGATCGTCCGATTCGATATACATAAACTCGCTAAATTCCCAATATTGCCCTGGGCTGAAGCTGGTGTAGCCGCCGCCAATATAGGGATCATTGAGCCAGTCGGTGCGATAGGTGCGATCGCCCATCCCAGCCTCCATTCCTGGAACCATAGCATCCAAGACCGAGATCAGATGTTGCCCTTGAACCAGGGACTCTGCGGTAATATTTAATACCTCTTGACTGCTCAAAAATAGGGTAAGTGCGCCGTGGGGTTGCTCAGGCTGTCGTTGGGTTTCTTCCCATGCCGCTGCAAACCCCAGATCACTCCAAGCATCCAGCAAGAACCCGTTTTCCTGCCGCCAGGGGCGATCCCGAAACCCAACAAACAGCTTTTCGTTATATCCCAGATTGACTTCCTGGATAAACCGTTGCAGGGTTTCCGGTAAATCGATTTGCAAGTCAATCGAACGTAACACCTGAAACGGAACGGCCAGAATCACATAGTCCGCCTCAACCATGTTTACCGATCCATCAGTTTGGCCAAAACTCAGTTCATAGCTCCCTGCTGCTGTTTGCGTCAGCGATTGCAGAGCCGATTCCGTATAAATTTGACCCTCCAGTTG
>JAYKIC010000091.1:0-12829 GCA_035284985.1 Leptolyngbyaceae cyanobacterium | reverse complement strand
CCTAAATCCCTTCTCCCAAAAGGGGAGAAGGGACTTCAAACCAGGTTCTTGGGTCGAAAGCCCCTCTCCCGCTCTGGGAGAGGGGTTGGGGTGAGGGCTGTTTGAGTTTTGTCAGTCAATCAGATTGGGGGATGTGGTGATCTATTGTGGAGATTGAAGGGCGATCGTCTGCTTTTGGAGGAAGGGGGGCGATCGCGTTTAGGGGGTGTTTGGGAGGAGGGGCGATAGGTGAATGAACATTCCACAGCTACGGGAAATAGCGGTAAATATCCCGTCGATGGAGTACTCGAACAAAAATCACCTCATCCTCAATGACTTGGATACCCACCCTGTGATTGCCAATCCGTACCCGGTAGAAATTGTCATAGCCTTTCATCTTTAGCAGATTGGGGATAGCCTCAAGCCCATCGGCACTCTTAATTTAGCAAGGTATCAATAGTGGTCAGTGTTTGAGTATCCTTAATTTTTTTCAAATCTCGTTTGAAACTGGGCTTGAACCGGATTTTCATGCTTCCGCTCGAAGAATCTGACGAATGTCATCTTCATCAACCCATCCGTCTTCTTCCATCCCTTCCTCAATCGCTTGGGCCAAACCAACCTCTTCCAGAGCCTCCAGCACAATTTCGTAAAAAACGTCCCGTCTTTGCTGCAACAACTCAACAAAGATTTCTGTCATTAATGCCTTGGTTTTAGGGTCATCCAAACTAAGATTCATAGGACAAGTAATTAGTTGAGAGATTATGCTCATCGTAACTAATTTCTGGGGCTGGTGATACTGCTTTTGGAGGAAGGGGGGCGATCGCTTTGCCATGTTCTACACTAGACCATAAAGTAAAACCCTCAGTTAACAGTTGATCCCAGAAACAGAACGATTATGACCAACCGTGAACAACTTCTGCAAGAACTAGAGCAAACACCTGATTACCTGATTGAGGAAATCTTAGACTTCTGCTTATTTTTACGGCAGCGCCACCCGATACAAGAGCCAACCCAACCTGCTTCAAGTCAGATTTTAGAGGCGATCGCAGCCTTACCGATAGAAGGTAAAACTGATCATTTCTCAGGGCAAAATCATGCTCAAGTCCTCTATGGCGAATCAGTTCACGAAGCCAGTTAGTCGTCAACCGCGATCATCGGAATATTCCTTGACGCCTTGTTCAACGGCTTGATCCATCTCTGCCAACGTTTTAGGTTGCCCTTGATATTTCAGACATCCCGCCACCTGAGATAGGCTGGTTTTAGGAAATGGCGTTTTCGGTTTCAGCAAAATTCCATCGGATACGGCGTTTGGCTCTGCCATGCCTTCGGCGATCGCTTCCCATTCCTGACCTGTTGCCCAGTTATGAATCGCTAGTAGTTCCGCTGGAATGATAATCTGTCCATCGCTAGATAGGGAAACTATGCCCATCGTATTACCTCTGCCTGATAGGATGTTGCCAATATTCGGATTCTAGCATCGTCTTTCACCAGCCCTACATCCCTACCCTTTATGCCACTTGCAACGTTTGTGGAACAGGTAAGGTCAACCCCTCCGCCTGATAAAACTCGATTAAAGACTCTAAGGCTTCCTGCCCATGTTTTGCCGCTTCTTCATAGGTTTGGCCATCGGTCACGGGCTGCATCACCGCCTCAAATTCTGGTAACGACACCACAAAACATTGGTCCTCGTCTGACCACTCAATCACCATGCGATATTTAGCTTGGGTCATCTGACTGTTCCTCCAGTTGCCTGAGTGCATCTTCCACCTTGCGTTCCAAATAGCGTGGGGCATCATCGTCATTATCCCCTGCTTGTGGGTATGGCGATGGTAGATGGGTGAGCGATAATGCCGTCCCATAACTCACTGACCGGGCGGACTCGCCCAGCTTTTGCATCGTCAAGCGATCGCCCCTTGGCTTCCTTAGAAGCGGTGTCAACCACCCGTCATTCTGACGCTAAACAGGTACTTATGCTCCGTGCCCCCCAACATTGGTATCTTCTTAATGGGCAGATTCCTCAGTAATTTAGATAAATAAGTAGGTGGAGTAACCATGTCATCCCCATCCCATCAGTTGGTTCTATTTAGTAAGCCCGGTTGTCACTTGTGTGAAGGACTGGAGGAAAAATTAGCCACCATTCAACAGATTGATCCCTGCCCGCTCCCATTCACCGTCGAGATTCGAGACATCACCACTCGCCCGGAATGGTTTGCGGCGTATCAATATGAAATTCCAGTCCTGTGCTGGGCGATCGCCTCCTCCCAAGGGGAACAGCTTACCCCCATTCCCCGCCAATCCCCCCGCACCTCCGTTGAACGGATTTTGAAAGTGCTACAGCAAACCGTCCCCAATTAGCCACGAATCCCTACCTAAAAATGTGCCAGTATTTGTGCCAGTAAGCGGGGCTGTCTGCGGGGGGCAAACCCTACAGGTTTGCACTCAAGAGTTCAAACCCTTGCTATCTAAGGCTTTGTCCCCGTCCGGGTGATTTTGCAACTGTTGAAAAATGGCGATCGCCACGGACAATTCAATAAAGTAGCTGATCGCCAACCTATAATCTTGCCCCCTGCTCAACAATAGAGTCATAGCAGAGGAGGAACGGGCCAAACGGAGGCCACACAAGGCTAACAGGTCAGTCCTCCAATTCCAAATTCATCTGCCAACTGACACAGAAAACCTTCACAGAAACATTGAGGAACAAAACTATGACTCTTCGTCGTCGAATCACTGCGATCGCTTTCACTGCTGCTGCTGCTACTATGGGTGCCTTGGGATTTATGGAAGCAGGCAGTACGGCCACCTTCGGGCAAGCGGATGTGGACCAAGATAACTTTGTGGCGATCGCTGCTCCCCGTGGTCAATTTGATCATCAGTTGCTAGTGGTTGAGCAGGTTTCTAGCAGCCGTGATTGCTGGAGTGAAACTGGCGCTGCCCCCACCATCGTTGATCCCCTCCTAGTCAACTTTGACTTCACCGGGATTTGTGGCCGCAGCACCGACAGCAATGGCTACTCCATCCGGGTTGACGGTCAAGACTTGGCCCTACGCTACAGCCTCCGCGTCGTAGAACGGGACAACGACTTAGTACTCATCGGTGCCCCCGATGACAGCAACGCCGAGGAACTGATTATTGGCCGTGCCAACGGGACTACTGACGGGTTTGCCCGCCTCAACCTTGATCCCGGTTGGAAATTTACTAAGCGCACCTACAATAACCAAGTCTTAGGTCACGTATACCTCACCTACGACAGCAACCTACCCACCGTACCGGACTCTGACAATAACAACACCCCCGATAACGTAGCCGACTCCTTCAGCTTCCCCGATATTAAAGGCGATATCTACGCCCAAGATATTGAAGCCGCCGTTGACCTAGGCTTTATCGCAGGCTTCCACGAAGACAACACCTTCCGGCCCCGCCAGTCCCTCACCCGTGAACAAATTGTTTCCATGGTATTGGGAGCGCTGGATGAAATGCCCAACGTTGACCTTGACATTCCCACTGCGGTAACGGGTAATCCCTATCCTGATGTGGTTGGCTCCCGTTGGAGTGCGGCGAAGATCCAATTTGCCAAAGACAACAACATCATCAGTGGCTATCAAGATGGCAACTTCCGCCCCAGCCAAGAAGTCACCCGTGCCGAGTTGATGGCGATTTTACGACGGGCCGCAGAATACGGTAAGTCGATCCAGTCATCCGACTCCACCCTCTGGCCTCAGCAAGAAGCCTTCAGCTTTGCTGATACCGCCAACCACTGGGCCTCTCCTGTCATTAACCAAATGTCCTCTTACTGTGGTGTGGCTTCCCCCTTGAATGAGACAGGCCGCAACTTCCAGCCTGACACGACCGCTCAACGCAACTATGCCGCCGCCGCAACTCTACGGATGTTGAACTGTGTAAACGGCAATGAGGCTAACGAGACTGAAGTGGCGGCAACGAACAACTAGTTAAACGCCTCGTTCATTCTACTCTCCTTCCTTAGATATTAATCGGTTGCGGCTTGAGGGCATCTTAGTAAAAAGCTAAGGTGCCCTTTTTTTGTGATATGGCGATTTCTATGCGCTAAGAAGGGGATAATCAGCCATAATAGATTCGACATTATCGAGCAAATGGTATGGGACTCAACGATATTCTATCTGACAGCACAGTGAAAGATAAGGTGATTGCGGACTGTATTCAGTTAATGGATGAACAGGTCACTGCCAAGAAGGGAATTGGTGGCATGGCCCTTAAGACAGCTTACAGGGTGATTAAAGGGCTAGGCCCCAACTATCTCTCCAGTGCGGTTAATACATTACTCCCAACCGTTTGTGATGCGATTGATCCAATTTGGGATGACGCGGTAAAGAGTGATGACGCGGTAGAGTATCTTAGTCAAAATCGCTCTGAGGTAGCTGACCAACTATTGGGTGTGACGGATGCCCGCATTGCAAAAAGTAGTAACAAGGCGGTAAAGGGAGCCTATAATCAGCTTCGTAAATCTATTAAAGGGGATGTGGAGGATGCCGTACCGGGGTTAGCTAAAATTATTGCTACCTATGCGTAATGTTTAAGTCATTTTCCATCAACATTCTCCACGTTTTCCTCATGGTTGGCTGGAGCTATCGGATTGTTAGCCCGGTCTAATGTCGCTGATGGCGTAATGACATCAGTGGCTGATAAATTCTTGGTTTCAATGGGATGGCCATAGCATGGTAACGGGTTTAGGTTTGTCGCTGTAGCCTCCAATTCAGGGGATACGCCTTGACTCGTTCCGCATCGATCCAAAATATCTTTAACTAATGCTTCGTCGATCCAGGTTTTGGCCACAACGGTGAGAGGAAGCGCTAAGATTAAGCCCAAAATCCCGAAAGAAGTGGCGAAGAAAAGTTGGGCACATAGGGTGATGGCGGGTAACAAGGAAACTTGTTTAGCCATGACCATGGGGCTAATCCAATAACTTTCTAAATTTTGAATGGCTACATATAAAATAATGACGGCTAATATTTTCCAACTGGGATCTTGAACAGCTACGACCAAGGGAAATACAACACTGACGGCTGGACCAATATTAGGAATAAAGTTAAGTAACCCGGCAAGTAAGGCATGGGCTAGTTCCAGTTCAATTCCTAAAAAACGCAAACCAATCCAACTCATGGATGCAACAAAAATGGAGTTGATTAAAATTCCCCCCATCCAGTTACCTAATGCCACTTCACACTCAACTAGAATTTCATCAGCACGTCGCCGATAAAAAGAGGGAAATAATTTAATCATGACTTGGCGATAGCTTTGGGGATTGCTCAAAAACATTAGGGTTATGGCAATCACTAGTAGCAGCTTTAAAACAATGCCAAGGGATGAGCTAAAAAAGTCGAGGAAGTTTTGAAATAGATTACGAACTAAGGGCTGAATTTGGGCTGAAAGGGATGTAAGATCAATCGAGTCGTTGAAAATACTATCTTGTAAGTTTTCTCGGACAAAATTTTCAATTCGTTCCGGTGGATCATTAATAAAGGACTCTATATTTCGAGTGACTATCAATAAGTTTCGAGGAATTTCTTCCAGAAGACGTTGAAATTGTTCGATGAAGGGGGGGATTACTAAGGCAATAAAAAGAAAACCGCAGAAGCCAACAAAAATTAGGGTTAAAATCACCCCAAGGTTGCGATCGCGCACCCCAATTCGTCGCCATTGTCGGGTTAAACTATTGAGGGCTGTTGCTAAAACAATTGCTGAGAAAATAAGCAATACCATTTGGCGAATGTGCCAGAGAATGACGAGGGCGATCGCCAAACAAATTAAGCCCAACCATTGACCAAATTTCACAGCACTCTACTCCATAATTTGGCGTATTTGGTATTAACTACCCGATTCATTGACGATGGGATTTACAGTCACTTCGGAGTCCATCTCCTCTAGGGCTTGCTCTGGTAATAATACCTTAGTCTCATTCACCGGGAATCGATCGATCAGATGGCTAGCACGGCGAACATTGTTGCAGAATTCATCCGGTAGATGGGGCACATGGGGCACTTGCGAAAGAAAATCCAAGGTGCGCCGCAGAATCCGAACAATATCCCCTTCATCCAAGCTAGTGTTTTCGCACAATGTTTTCCAGTCGGTACCCAGTGCCCATTGTTCAATTAATCCGGTAAATTCGTATTCTAGCCATACGGGGGCATCAATCTGATACCGCCGCTGTAGTTGGAAAATATTACGCCGCAAATTCCGCAGTTCGTCTAAGGTGGCCGTAACTTCTAAGGATGGTTCGTAAGCGACCCACAAATCAGGACGGGACACTTCAGTCACCAGGGCGGCACAGACAGCCGCAATATGGTGGGGATCTAACAAATCTAGATGACCGGAGGCAAGGGCGAGGCCCAACCACAATTCGTTATCGCCCCGGACAGCGGCGGCCATTTGGCCCAAGGGGGTGGGAGCCACGTCATCCAAACAGTCAAAATGGCGTAAAACGGTGATTAGATCAAGAAACTGCCGCCAGTAATGTTTGCTGCGCTGTTTCAGTTTGGCACGGCGATCGCTAATTTCATCCTCCAACCGTTGAATCCGCCGAATCCGTTTTAGTAACTGGCCCGGTTTGCCCCACTGATGGGCCGGATGGTTGGCCAGTTGTTGTTCCACGTCTTGGGTCCGTTGCAGTTGTTTCTCCACCTCTGGGGCAAGGGTAGAACGTTCGGGCAGCGGCGGAATGCGTTGGGCGATCGCCTCTGTCAGCCCATCCCCCTGCAACCGTTGCCCTAGTCGAATCATCAGGTCCGGTGGCAAGGTCCAATCATCCACCTCTGCCATCCGGGGAATTTCAGGATGTAGCCCGACTACATCCTGAGTAGAGACAACATACCAACAGTTGTTTTGTCCCAACGTAATCAGATAGGGGGTTTGGTCCGCCCCTGCAATCTTAGTGACCAACACCGCTGGCAACGGCATGGGCAAATCAGTGCGCTTCCCCTGAATCGCAATGATGGTGCCACTGATGGCAAAATTAATGGCCATGGCAATTTCGCTGGCGTGGATTTCTTGGGACTGGTGTTGGAGGGTTTTAAGTAAGCGCCGTTCTTCTTTTAACCGCCCCGATAGTTTTTCGTAGTTCGCCAATACTTCAAAATCCTCAACGTGGATCAACTGCATTTGTTGATGTTCCACCTCGGCTTCAAGATCGGCGATCGCCTGTTGTTGGGGCGCTAAATGCAGGGTTGCCAAATATTGGCCGAAACTGCGCTCAATCAACGCTTGGGCCTCGGTCAAATTGTAAACTTGCAGCAGGTTCAACACCATACCATAGCTAGGGGTAAACTGGCTGATCAATGGATCGGGGCCTGATGTGGCCAAATACGCCGCCTCGGATGCCCCTTCAAACCGAGTTTGCACCATCGTGACATGGCCCTGCTCATCCATCCCCCTGCGTCCGGCTCGACCCGCCATTTGCAGAAATTCCGATCCCGTGAGTAAGCGATGCCCCCGATCAGTCCGTTTAGAAAGGCTACTGATAACCGTGGTTCGGGCTGGCATATTAATCCCGGCGGCCAGGGTTTCCGTCGCAAAGACCACTTTGATTAAACCTTGCTGAAATAACTCTTCCACCAAACTTTTCCAGGCGGGTAAAATCCCAGCGTGGTGCGCCGCAATGCCTCGATACAGGGGCGCTAAATGACCATCTCGCACCCCGTCTGGCGTTCGGGCTAAAAAGGCATCAATCTGGTGTTTAAGGATCGCTTTCTCATCTGGGTTGACTAGAGACATGGCCCCTAACTCATTGACTGCTTTGTCACAGCCTTTGCGGCTAAAGATAAAGTAAATGGCGGGGAGCAACTCTCGCTTATGCAGATGGCTAACCACCGCACTGAGGGACGGCGTTTTTTGTTTACCTCGATGGTCGCGCCCTCGTGATTTGAGCCGGGGGTTAATCGCTGTTTCTTGCGGATTAAGTAGGCGGAAAAAGCCATCCGGGTTGCAAAAATGAAACCGCAAGGGCACGGGGCGAAAGTCGGAGTAGATTAATTCAGTGGGACCGTGGACCTGTTGAATCCAATCGGTTAACTGATCGCTATTCTTGACGGTGGCGGAGAGGGCCACCAGTTGAATATTGGCTGGGGCATAAATAATCGACTCTTCCCAAACCGTTCCCCGTTGGCGATCGTTCATGTAGTGGCATTCGTCTAAAATGACGGACTCCACATCGTCCACGGATGTCCCCACTTGACCAATGGAGGTTCCGTAAAGCATGTTGCGAAAAATTTCCGTTGTCATCACCAAAATGGGGGCATCCCGGTTGGTGGAGGTGTCGCCCGTTAACAATCCCACGTTCTCCGCCCCGAATTGGGCTTGAAAGTCCCGTAGCTTTTGGTTGGACAACGCCTTGAGGGGAGTGGTATAAAAGACGCGCTTGCCGTGGATTAGGGCACGATAGATGGCATATTCACCAATCAGGGTTTTTCCCGATCCGGTGGGAGCGCAAACGACGACAGAATGATTGTTATTCAGGGCTGCGATCGCCTGTTTTTGAAAATCATCTAATTCAAACGGAAAGAGCGTGTCGAGGTGCAACGCCTCCCCCTTGAGGGCATTTATATTAACCATAGGACAGACTATCTACACCACACTAAACAGCTAAGAACTGGATCAACTTAACGTCAACGGTAGCAAACGGATACAGTGTCTCCGCTACCCTTTAAGTTGATACCCAAATTCTGATAGCAAGAACCCTGAGCCAAGTGCGATCTGGAACCGATTAGGTTGTCTCCACCACGCTTTTGACGCTTTCCATAGCTTACCCTGTTCTCCCATACTCTTGCTATGCGCCCATGAAGGAATGCTAAGAGCCTGTTTGAAACATTGTCAATCATTAAAATTGCTACTGTCAAAACAAAGTTCGCTATTTTGGCCTAAGGGAAACTAATCGACCTATTCAGAATAAAGTTATCCTCAAAGCTATCGTATAGCTGGCGATCGCCCCTCCAGACCAATCCATTCCTAACAAACCTCCCCCTCACCTGGGAGCGATCGCTTAGAGATCATCCGTCAAGGGTCAAGGAATATTTACGATCTAAACACAATAAAGAGACCATCATTCATGATTATTATTTTGACCTATTAAAAAAGCTAATCATAAGTGTTGTAAAGTATTTTACGTTTTGGCATTGGAGACTGTCCTTCAGTGTCTTCATCCAACTTCATGTTTTAATAAAGACAAATTTGACCTCAGATCCATCAGCAGAGCATCCCAATGGGTTAAGTACCTTGCGATATTCTGGGTTTTTGAACCCCTTCTCAGTCAGGGTCGAATACTGATGAATTTGGATTAACAAAACCTACTAAACCTCGTTCTGTAGAAGAGGATAAAACGCCATATTAACAGAGATAAATGAGTTGCTTACGGTTTCCCGTTATAGAGTCTTGCCCAGCCATTGTGGATCTAAAACTATGCGTTATTTTAAAGAATATTGTGAAGTCCATCTTGAGTCTGGTATTGCACCCTTTCAATGGGTTTTTCAAAGTCACGAATCCGTTCAGCTTAAATATGGCGTGGCGCTTTCTAGGCAACCCGATTACGGCCAAATTCTCCTCAATATTTACAATAGCCAAGGGCTATGGGAATCAAAGCGGTTAAACGCTCAGACTTTAGGCATTAGTCAGAACAGTTTCAAACTTTTCTCGCTGACCTTGCCCTCTGCCCCGAACGGAACGACCTACCAATATCAACTTGGCTACTGTGATCAGGCCGGACGGGAACATACCTGCCCACAAGTGCGCCATGTAATGATTTGTGATGAAGCTCCCCAATCCATAAATGATATAGCAATTCAGTTTTTGGATATTTGTGAGGGTCGGCCACTCTATGGTCCTGCCCCCCAAGTTTCCATCACCTCCGGTCCCCAAACGTGGGCCAATCGCCTTTTTTACTCCCTCATCATTGATCGATTTGCTAAGAGCGATCGCGAAAACCGCCATGGCTTAGGCATGGTTCCCTTCGACTTAACCTCACCCCACACGAGCCATGGTGGCACCTTACAGGGCATTCGGGAAAAGCTCCCCTATCTCAAGGCACTGGGTGTGGGTGCCCTGATGATTAGCCCCGTCTATGTCAACGAAGCCAGTGGCTACCACGGCTACCACCCCATTGATTTGCTGATGGTAGAACCGCGCATCGGGACGTTGCAGATATTGCAGAAATTGGTTGCAGAAGCCCACAGTCTCGACATGGCCGTGGTTTTGGATGTGGTAGTGAATCATCTGGCGGATAGTATTGATTGGGAGGAATACGGTGGTCCTCCAGGGGGTGAGTTTAAGTATATTCAAGGCGATGCCGCAGCGGTACTCCCGTTCCCCGTGGAAT
Source organism: Leptolyngbyaceae cyanobacterium (assembly GCA_035284985.1). Taxonomy (GTDB): domain Bacteria; phylum Cyanobacteriota; class Cyanobacteriia; order CAKZMO01; family CAKZMO01; genus JAAHGY01. Next base: position 2,514 of record JAYKIC010000091.1, on the reverse strand, counting down.
GTCGCAGTCCCTTACTTTTCCACGGCCCAGAATATACCGACATGATCAACCAGCGTCTCTTTGGGTTTTTGGAAGATTGGCGCACCGAATCTGCCTATGTGAGAACGCTCCTGGTTAATCATCTCAAGTACTGGCTAGCCATCACCGATGTTGATGGGTTTCGATATGACTCCGCCCGCCATGTTGGGGTTGATTTTTGGCAACCCTGCATCGAGGAAATATCTCGATACGCCACTTATTTGGGGAAAGTTGATTTTCTCCAAATTGCTGAACATGCCGGGAGCCAGCATGAAGAGTTGACGGCCTATAATAAGGCGAACTTTTCAGGTTTTCTGGACTATCCTACCCACTATGTCCTCAAACACTCCCTGGGTGATGGTACATGGATGGGGGGGTATGCTGATTATTTTTGTAACTTTCTCTCGCCAACCTCTACCTACGCCGCAGGTTGGCGGAATAATCTCATGTTCCTAGATAATCAGGATACGAGCCGCATCTTACATGAATTTTTGTCCCGCCATTCAGAGCGATCCCAGGCGACTCGCTGCCTACATTTCGCCCTAGCCTGTGCCATTCTCGGACCCCAGCGCCCTGCCCTTTATGCGGGAACGGAACAGGAATTTTCGGGCGCGTTGGGTATCCATCAACGAGAGGATACGGGGGAATGGATTGGGCACGATTGCCATGTGCGTGAAGATATGTTCCATAATCCCGCTTGTATTTGGAAGTTTGGTCCCATCAATCGCAAAGTGTTCCAGCCTTACAATCAAGACCATGAGACGTTTCATCTGATCCAAAAGCTAGCTGCTATCCGGCGACAATACTCTCTAGTAGTGGGGGGCGATCGCACCGTTCTAGTCCATCAGGCATCGGGCTTTCGCTGTGTCATGCTACACGATGCCATCGGCACTCCGCCATTACTGATTGCGATGAACTTGGGCACAAACTATCTGACTGAAACAGAAATCCCTGTGCCTGAAAGCTATGGTCGGATCACAGGGTTAGACTTTTTAGTGGCTACTTCCGGGGGAGTGCTTGAATGGGTCGATCAGCAACTCCATGCCCAACTTCCTCCGTTTGCTTTCATTATGGGACAGTTACTCACGGCACCCAAGGATATTCACCGACACCCCATCCCTATCCGAGAAGAATGTCACATTCAAACGATTACTTCCACCCCAGATCGGGCATTACATGATCAAACTACCTAAAATAATCAATAGAGTCGTCCGAAAATTGGGATGGAGTACCCGCGCAGCGGGTACTCCATCCCAATTTTCGGACAGGTCTAATTAGGACTAGCACTAATATCATCATTCATAACATAGAAAGTTAACCAGTATGGTCAATAAAAATCTTCCTAAGATCGTAGATAGCTCCGTCATAACTGATCAGCCAGATTGGATTGAGCAATTATCGGCTTTGCCCTATCAATTTCGTAATTTCTTGCTGTTTTGGTTTGGCCAATCCCTCTCTCAAATTGGCACCCAACTGACAGGGTTTGGTTTGGGAATTTGGGTATATCAAAGTACCCATGCCGTTACTCAACTCAGTTTGATATTTTTTATTACAACATTACCCGGTGTCCTCTTAACTCCTATTGTTGGAGCATTGGTTGATCGCTGGAATCGGCGCTGGATTATTTTATTTAGTGATTGTGGTGCTGCCTTGATCACTACCGTTTTAATTTTATTATTACTCGCGGACAATCTTGAAGTCCGATACATTTACGTATCGGCATTTCTCACGTCTCTTTGTGGTTCATTTCAAATGTTGGCTAAGGGGGCTGCTGTGCCGATGATGGTCAACAAACAACAGTTAGGCCGAGTGAATGGTCTGCTCCAATTCAGCACGGCTATCAGTACCATTTCTGCCCCTGCTTTAGCTGGGGTTTTGATTGGAACTGTAAAACTGAGTGGTTTATTGCTCATTGACCTCGGATCTTACGCTATAGGTATTCTAACCCTCCTATTCGTGACTATTCCTCAGCCTGAGAAAGAAGCGAATTCAAAGTTTCAGTTTTTTGGTATCTTCTCTGATATTTCTGAGGGCTGGGCCATTATTTCGTCTCAATTTGTATTGCTGATAGTGTTAGGATTTATGGCCGTTCACTTTTTTATTAATGGCATGACCAATGTTTTGATCAATCCATTGATCCTATCATTTTCCACTGCCCAAGTCTTTGGAAGTGTTATGGCAATTGGCGGGGGAGGAATGGTGATTGGCAGCATTTGTATGAGTATTTGGGGTGTTGGTAATAACGTATTTACTAGTTTATTGGTTGCATCAGTTATTAATGCTGTTGGTATAATAATTATGGGTTTAAAGCCTTCTGTCTTCATTATTACGGGTGGTCTTTTCATCTCATTTACGACACTTCCTATCATTCTTGGTGCTAATCAGGTTATTTGGCAAACTTGCGTTCAACCTAGTTTCCAGGGGCGTGTCTTGGCCCTAGTGGGTACCTTTACGGGACTGCTGGCGGCTTTCGGTAATATTGGTGCTAGCCCGCTG
>JAYKIC010000090.1:0-6657 GCA_035284985.1 Leptolyngbyaceae cyanobacterium | reverse complement strand
ATCGCGTTGACCGTTTAGTTTTTGGTGTGAGTGTCTGAAAAATAATGCCATATCCGGTTTTACCGCCACCTCCTCCCCCTGTGGTGACTAGTGTGGTTACGAATCAGGCTGAGTACCCAGCCCCAGTAGGGCCACAGGCAATATCGGCCATGGGCCAACCAGGGCAAGTTAGTGAGTCTGAGTCTGGAGCAGCACGGGGCGATCGCTTTCCCGCACCGTCCTCAACCTCGGTAGTTTCTCCCCCAGCCACCAGTGCTGAAAAAACTGAATCTGATCCCTCTGCGCCGCCTAGCCTAGCCCTAACGGCAGTGCCATTACCATCAACCTCTACGGCTTCAGTTTCCCCGGTTTCCGCTAGTCCGCCCCCATCGTCGATTCAACCTCTCGCTTCAACGACCTTAGGGAGTGGACTATCCTGTCTCGCCCCCCCCGAACGCTTTGCCCCTGAGTCTTCAGCGTTGCTGGCCCAGGGAAATGCAACCTCAACATGTGTCGCCCCTCAGAATACCCCCTCTCGTGACCCCAGAACCCCTGATACTTCCGTAAGACCTAGTGCTTCCAGAGAGGATTCAGGCATCCTATCTAGGACAATCGTTCCTGTTCCGATTGACCGTGACCTGCCAATTTTGGAAGTAGATCGGTCTGAAGATATTTATTACATTCTTGAAACCTTTGCGCCAGAGCAGTTGTTGTTGCCCACCTTGCAACAACTGGAACAGCAACAACCTGGTCCTGACCGAGAAATTACCGCTATTCCCCTCGACTCCGTATCATCGTCGGCTCCAAGCCATGCTATAGCCCAGTTTTCCGGGGGGATTGACAGTGTCTCCAGTGACGATAATTCCGGGTTGGAGAGTGCTGGCGAGGAATTTGAGCGTCTTCAAGACCTGAATCCAGTGGAGTCTAACACTCCCCTGATTCGCCCTTCCTCTGAACCCATTCCTATTTTTGTGCCTGAGGCGGGGCAACCCATTCCCAATTTACCGTCATGGCAAAATGAAGTGGAGGATATGATCCCGCTTCTGGATCAGGTGGGGGAAAGCGAGACTGAACTACGCCTAGAAGACATTCCGGTTTTGGACCCTAGCTCAACCCTAGACGAGGATATTCCAGTTTCAGACCCTAGCTCAACCCTAGAAATCGAGCCTGAGTTCACCGAAGAGGGAACGTCTTCAGATGGAGAAGATGGAGATAACGAACAAACGGATGATGCCGAGGCCGATGATGCCGAGACCGATGATGCCGAGACCGATGGGACAGAGGCAGACAGTGTGCCCAGTAATCCCACACCGGATGCGGCTTCCCAGAATCTAGAGGAAGAAGCCACGAGTGATGCCTTGGAAGTGACTGCCGATCGCCAAGTCTATGACCAAGAGCAGCAATCATTTTTGGCGGAAGGCAATGCGTTGATGACCTTTCGAGGTGCGTTGCTCCAAGCCGATCGCCTACGGGTTAATTTGCTGAACCGGGTGGTGGTGGCCCAGGGAAATGCGGTATTAACGCGAGGGGATCAGGTCATTCGGGGAGAACGTTTGGAGTATGATCTAATTCAAGATCAGGGGTCTGTGTCTAATGCTAGGGGAGAAGTGTATATCCCCCAAACCACGTCTGATTTTACTCCAACAGAGCAATCGGACATTTTGAGTACGGAACCAGAACTGCCCCTGTCAGAACGCCTAGCCAATGAGCAACCTGTGACCACGGCAATTTCCACCGGGGAATTAATCATCGGTGGCGGCAATGCCAGTAGCAGTTTAACCGGAGGAACTGTTAGTCGGATTCGGTTTGAGGCGGATGAAATTTTCTTCAACCCGGACGGGTGGGAAGCGACAAATGTACGACTGACCAATGATCCCTTTTCTCCGCCTGAGTTGGAGGTGCGATCGCGCCTTGTCACCTTTCGCCGCTTGGATGAAAACCGCAGCGAGTTACGGGCACGCAATCCCCGTGCGGTTCTGGATCAAGGGTTACAAATTCCACTTTTAAGGGAACGGGCTATTTTCGGCCAGGGCGATCGCAATCCAGCCCCCTTCAGTATCGGGTTTGATGAGGATGAACGGGGGGGGTTGTTTATTGAGCGGGATTTTAACCTGGTTGTCACTAATAATGTGGAGTTTACCCTGACTCCTCAGTTTTTTCTCCAGCGAGCCTGGGAAAACAGCGACGGCACCGATGAAGTTCCGCCGGATTTGGAAGATTCGGATAGCCTGTTTGACCCCGATTTGTATGGCTTATTGGGGAGTCTACTGGTTGCATTTGATGCGAAAACGGCGTTTGAAGGCAACATGGAAATCATCAGTTTTGACCTGGATGACGTTAATGAAGATGATTTAAGCGGAAGTGTTCGTCTGCGACGGAAAATTTTCACCCCCATTGGTCCCCATGAGCTGACCACAGAATATAGCTATCGCGATCGCCTCTTCAACGGCACCTTGGGCTACCAAACCATTCAAAAAAGCTACGGCTTTGTTTTTACCTCCCCTGTCGTGTCTTTAGGGGATAGTGGTGTGGACTTAACCTATCAAGGGGGGATACAGCGGGTCAATGCTGTGATTGCCCCTGAACGGCGTGATCTTCTTGCGAATCGTCAGGCGATCGAGGCCAGCAACGAGCTAGACCTGTTGGATGATTTGATTCCCGTCGAATTTGGACGGGCAACCTTAACGCGATACCAATTAGCAGCCCGGTTGACTCGGTTTACCTATCTCTGGCGAGGAACGCCTCTCCCTGCAACCCCTGAACGGGGACTTCGCTACACTCCTCGCCCGGTTGTTCCCTTTGTCGCCATTCAACCTAGTGTGGAAGGGATAGCCAGCTTCTATAGTAATGGCGATACCCAACCCCTATTAACTGGGGAAATTTCATTGCTTGGACAATTTGGCCATTTTTCGCGGCCCTACCTTGACTTTGTGGGTTTTAGAATTGGCTATAGTCGCAGTACAGAAGGTGAAGAGTCGCCGTTTCTATTTGACCGGGAGAATGATCGAGAAGTCGTCTCCGGTGGTCTTATGGTGCAGCTTTTTGGTCCCATTCGGGTTGGCTTTCAAACCTCCCTCAGCCTGTCTGAAGAGGAGGAGTTTGACACCACTTTTATTCTTGACTATAGCCGCCGTACCCATGGAATCGCCCTACGATATAACCCTGACCGAGAGGAAGGAAGTATCAACTTCCGCATTAGTGACTTTGATTGGGAGGGGACACCGGAACCCTTTGGCGGCAATCCGGATGACTAGTCACTAGTCACTAGTATTGGCTAGGGGGGTGACGACCAAAATGGACTTGACGGAACGGCGGATTTCATTACCTTCTGCATCCAATCGACCATAATGGGTGGTGCCATTGTAGTACAACGAAGAGGAGCTACCACCATCCAAGTTCATCCCTTGTTCCACACCTAGATCCTTCATAATCTGGGCTAATTCTAATAGCGATACGCCAGTGGGCTGGGGGTCGTCGCCAACAGTGGGGCGTTGAGCCGCCATTACTAGCACAACGGTCCCGTCAGCGGTGATACCCAGTCCACTACGGGCATTGGGGCGGGCAGCACCTAAGGCATCCCGATTAGTGGCTGGGTCGAGAAATGCTTCGGTCTCTCCGCCAAAGATGGGCAGAAGAGCAGGTCCGGCACCCAGGGCATCCGTCAGGTTGCACCCTGTAGGAATTAATTGACGGCGAACTGCTACCGCATAACGGATTACCAGTTCCTCCGCCATCGTACATTGATAGCGGCGAAATTCAGCTCGATTCAGGATGCGGGGCAGATAGGTGGTGACGTTAGGGTTATTCATCAAGTCTTGATTCTGGGCTGGATCAAGTACTAGGGTTCCGGCAATGGTGACGGAGGAGACGGTTTGCTGATTGTTGGGGTCGAAAAAGCCGCCGTTGATGGCGGCGATCGCCCCTTCCCGCTGGGCCACCACGGCCACCTTGTCCAAGCCATCCAAGTCCACCGCTGGCCGAATGACGACGGCAGCTTCCGGGGCAATACGGACGATGTGGACTAAACTGTGGGGCAGATTCAGGGTTTCATAGGTGACGTGCTGAGTAGTGGCAGCAGGCTGCTCTCCAACGATTCCTGCCCCAGCTAACGCCATGTCACCTTGACTGCCAATTGGGATGACAGGTAAAAGAGCGGCGAAAGAAAAGGGCGATCGCGTTTCCACTAACCAACCTAAGACGGCGATCGCCACACAAGTTACACCCAAAACCCGGCCAGCCATTCCCTTGATCATCGCCTCACTCCCCTTGCTTATACCCCACTTATTCTAGCGGGGGACAGGAACAAGTCTTAGACTTTCACAGGCAATTGTTTCAACACCTTAACCACCGCTTCCGGATCATCCCGTTTGGTGTAATCTGCTTCCACAAAAGCGTGGACAACCGTGCCATCGGTATTAATCACGTAGGTGGCCGCTAACGGCAGCTCAAAATTTTGGTCGCCGTTATGGGCTGCCACGTCAATCCCAAAACTCGTGTAAATGGGGCGCAGACGTTCAGGCAGGGTGAAAACCAAGCCCAACTGACGGGCAACGTGATTGCCCACATCGCTCAATACTTCAAACCCCAACTCATTTTTCTCCGTGGTGGTCAGGGAGTGGTCTGGGGTTTCTGGGGTAATGGCCACCAGGGTTGCCCCCAGAGCCTTGATTTCCGGTAGCACTTGCTGGTAAGCCCGGAGTTCTAGATTGCAGTAGACCTGTCCGAAAATTGGGGTGGAGTACCCGCGCAGCGGGTACTCCACCCCAACTTTCGGACGACTCTATTGAGAAATTGGCCAAGGGCAGTGTGAAAGTCGGATATGTTGGACGAAGCGATAAAACTTTTCCCCTCAACTGCTATTTTTTCCTGTTGACGAACAGCCGCAATGAGAGTTTCTGCCGCTAGGTCAATCTCAAAATCAACTTCATCAATGTTCTGGCGTTATGATGAGGGTGGTCTGCTCGCTTCGTGATCTTGTGGATTAGAATAGAGCAGAGTATTGAGCGTACTCAGGCATGGGCAGCGTTCACACTGACTGGAGGATTTTGGCCATGAATTCCGAAGATTTTGTCACAATGCAAGCGTTCTCGACTGCTTTGACTAGGCTTCAGCAACAGGAGCAGTCCTTGCCCGATGACGTGCGTGAGGAATTGGCCGCGATCGCCCCCAATCTCCCTGAGTCCGCTTGGGAACTGTACGATCTCGCCGAACGGTATGAGCCGATCAAGCAACTATATGATTTGGCCCTGCAAGATTTGCCTGGAGAAGGCGAACGCCTCAAATTTGCGACTGCTGAAGTGGAACAGCAAGATGCCTCTCTCACTACGGCAGAACAATTAGTGCAGGAGTTACAATTGCGAATTGCTGAATTGTCATTCCCTGGACTCAAATCAGCCGAGGATAGTTTTCGTCAAGGATGGCGAGAAGCGATGGCGGGAAACACAAGACCCGTGTCAGCGCTCTGGGATGGGATTGATGCCGAATAAGCCCGGAGAACCCTATGTCCCAATGGTCTCCAACGGTTGATGTTCAGTTTTCCCCTGAGTTCCAGAATAACTTGAAGGCTTTACGGAAGCGGTATCGGCATATTCGTTCCGATATTCAACCCGTTATCGATCAGCTAGAAATAGGTGAGACTCCCGGCGATAAAATTTCTGGGACAAACTACACTGTTTTCAAGGTAAGAGTTAAAAACAGTGATATTCAGAAAGGAAAAAGTGGTGGGTATCGCATTATTTACACGCTCAAAACGGCATTGGAAATTTTGTTAGTCACTGTATATTCAAAATCCGATCAAGGCGATATTGATACCCTTATTATTAACCAAATTATCCGCGAATTTGAGGCGGGGTAATTTGGTTAGTTTGAAATTTATTAGGGTCAAAAGAACCCGCCGGATAGGGTAAATGCGGCCCAAGTATAGGGCGATCGCACCTCTTTTTCGATGCTAGCCCACGTTAGATGATTCCCAAGCAATTGCCTGAGTTTGCCACCCTCTCTGCGGGAAAGGTGGGCACAGTCATTTAGGCGATCGTTATGCCATTGCCCGAAGCGATCGCTATCCAGATTGCGGAACCACCGAATGATCCAGGCTTCCAAGTCCAACAGTGGTTATTCTGGAATCGTAAGGACTGTTTGAATTTGGCGATCGCTCCCTCAAAATCCCCCTCCGCTAACTTCTGTTGTCCTTGCTTCGATAGCCGTTTTGCTTCCTTCAGACTCATCGCACCAACTCCTTGCCATATCCTGTTTACGAGGATAGCTCATTTGCTGAAGCATTGAAATAGCCCCAAAATTTTCGCACTCTGGAGAACTCGGAAACAGAAAACCACCCGAACCAACCACTGGTTAAAATTACTACTGGGTATGAACGCGATCGCGCCCGATAGAACCACAATTTTACCCAAAGGAGCTTAAAAACAGATGAGTCATGAGTCATGGAACACCCTGCTCAAAACCCACCTCATCTACAACTTTCATATACTGTGTGCCAATCCGTCGTATAGTTGCGACACAGCATTGAGCTGATTGACTGACAAAACTCAAACTACCCTCACCCCAACCCCTCTCCCAGAGCGGGAGAGGGGCTTTCGACCCAAGAACCTGGTTTGAAGTCCCTTCTCCCACAAGGGGAGAAGGGATTTAGGGATGAGGGGAAAAGTTTTGTCAGTCAATCAG
>JAYKIC010000089.1:0-13275 GCA_035284985.1 Leptolyngbyaceae cyanobacterium | reverse complement strand
CACCCCAACCCCTCTCCCAGAGCGGGAGAGGGGCTTTCGACCCAAGAACCTGGTTTGAAGTCCCTTCTCCCCTTGTGGGAGAAGGGATTTAGGGATGAGGGGAAAAGTTTTGTCAGTCAATCAGCCTCCAGTCTCAACAACTGTTTTATCAACTATTTTTCCCAGTCGTGCCGTAATCGTTCCAAATGTATTCAAATATCGGTAATAATGTCCCGACTGAGTGAAAACATTGTTACTAGACAAATATTCAAAAAAATCGCACCACTCTTTGTTAGCAGAAAATTTAGGGATTAAATGCTTTTCTACCATATTAGAGATAAATTCTACTTTTTGATTATTATCATTAAGACTCCATTTGGGTTTATCATTTGGACTTATTGATATCATCGTTTTTCCTCCTAACGGGAATTAATTATCCATATTTTTTAAGTGCTTTAGTTAGCAAACTATGATATTCGCCAGGATATAGAATATTTATTATTTCTTTCCTAGATTCATAAGCCCTCAGAACTAACTCCTGTGGAATCTTTATAGATGCCTTAAACTCCTTAAAAATATCACGATACCACTTAGATGAGCTTGTATTTGCATTTTCTTGAACAATTGATTGTCCAGTAATTTCAGATAATACATACTCTAGGAAATTTTCATATATTAGACTATCAAATCGCAATATAAACAACCTGCAAAAATTTAGCTCAACCAATCCGTGTTGTTTATCTAAATCATAATTGAGGTCAACGATTTTCAACTGCAGCTCATCACATATCTCATCTATCGATTCAAATCCACCCTGTAGCTTTTGATTATCTAATTCCCGGATAAATCTTGCCTGTAATTCCTCAATAGAATTTCGATAAATTATAGTCGAGGTAATATCTTTCTCCCATCCATATGTAACAACATCATCTCCATATGTTTGAAAGAAAGATGAAATACACCTTTCTAGAGGCTCTCTAAATACGGTGATTATATCTAGCTTCTTCTCATTGTTATGTCGATAGTATTTTTCGGTATAACTTAAGAATTCACCACCTTTAAGCTGGACAGTAGAATTAGTCAAGGTATGACAATGGACACACCTATAACCATTAGACTTGAGGGTACGAGCGATCGTTTGCGTGGCGGTCTTGTGGGAGCTATATATTAAGTAGTCAATATCAAGTAGACTATAACCCAACTCCATTGTAAGCTTCTTCCCTTTATAATACAAATTTTCATGATTCTTACTCTTGATTAGATCATGCTCTTGCCTACACTAAAATATACTTAAATCATATCACTTTTATTACCCTAGGTTAATAAGCTTCTCCCGGATGTATTTAGGCGAATACACCTGAATAATATTCTTCAAACTATTAGTTACATTTGCCCACAGAACTTGATCGGTATAGAGCTTTATAACAGCCTGAAAGAAATCAGCTTTTGTATTAGCCTCCAGCACATTTCTTCCAGAAATTAACGCCATCCCTTCTACACCAATAGTTGTCGAAACTATTGGCAAACAATACTCTAGAGCCTGACCAATTTTCCCCTTCATCCCAGCTCCATAACGCAAAGGAGCCACAAAAATACGATGGCTCAAAAAATAGGGAGAAACATCACGAACATAACCCGGTACAGCCACCTTATCATTCGCCAACTTTTTGACTCGCTCAGAGGGATTACTACCAAGTAATGTCACCTTCATATCAGGAATCTCTTGCCAAACAAGTGGCATAATTTCCTGACACAACCACTCCACCGCATCCACATTAGGCGGATGATTATAGCCACCAATAAACAAGATCCCTGATCGATCCTCGAAACCAGGTATCTCCCCTTCATAGGGAACATGGATATTCGGGATGACCTCAACCGACTCAATCCCTTGTTCTTGCAAAAGCTTCTGCTCCGGCTCCGTGACCGTAATCGTTAAATCTGCTTTACGGGCCATATATAGCTCCAAAGATTGCATATCCATCCAGCCTTTTGTAGCAGTTGCAACATCTAACGAGGACAATCCCAACTCTACCTCTCGCTTCAACCGGAGATAATGTAAATCGATGGTGTCGTAAATTACCTTAATACCAGGTTTTCCCCGAATTATCTCAATATAACGTTTCATTAAATCTGGACGACAAACCCAAGCGATATCAATCAGGGGTAGCCGTTCCCGCAATTGTTCTTCCGGCAATGTCCCATATCCATCACAGGTATAAAGCACCTCCATTTGCATATTTTGTAACTCAGAAAGATAGGGTTCAGTCGCCTCCATATCATTCGGTAAATAAATCACATGATAATTTAGTTCCTTAAATATCTTTAGAAGCTGAAACAATCGCCTTGAGCCAGATTCTTTATCGTAGTAGGGTAAATAACTATCAATGACCAAAATAGTTTTAGCACCCTGAAAGCGCCGAGCTGCACGATGAGCATCTTCATAACCCTTTTTATTGATAGGATGAGCCAGAAGCTTCTTCGCCCACTTTTGCTTAAATTTCTCCGCATTAATCACCTGATATCGTTTTACTCCACTACTCGTAGATGTTCCCGAACTTACTCCCTCATAGTGGATGATTTCTGATTTCGGTTGACAAAAAACGTCTAGACCAAGAGTTTCTCGGATAGCAAAACACAGATCAGTGTCTTCATAATAAGCCGGAGCAAAATCGCGTTCAAAGCCTCCTAGTGCATTAAAAGTCTCAGTTTTGACTAGAAGACTAGCCCCAGAACAATAATCCACAGAACGTAGAAAATTGTATTTAGGATCAAGGGGATTCTCGTTACGGCCATAATTCCATCCCGATGCATCACCCCAGATAATACCTCCAGCTTCCTGTAATGCGCCAGAAGGATAAATCAACTTGGAACCAACAGCTCCAGCATTGGGATAGGTTCTAAACACTTCTACTAAACTCTCGATCGCCCCTGGCAAGACCTCAGTATCATTATTCAAGAAATAAAGAAATTCTCCCTTAGCAGCAGTAGCGCCTGCATTACAGGAGTCAATAAACCCTAGATTATTGCTATTATTAACTAAAACTAGACCTTCCACTGCTTCTAAATATTCTTTAGTTTCATCAGTCGAAAAATCATTCACAATGATGACTTCAAATTGCAAAGACTGACTAATATTCTTACAAAGAGAACTAAGGCAACGGACAGTATAGTCAATTTTATTGTAAACAGGAATGATAATGGAAACTATAGGTGATTCATAAGATTGAAATGTGATAAAATCGGCAACTCTAAAACTCGTGTTGAACGAATTACTGATTTTTTTCCAAGTAGTATTCAGAGAATAAATACGGGAACTTAGCTCTATTTGTTCATCTAGGTTAGTATTTAAGTCTTCTCTAAATATGTCATAAGCTTTATGGTGACTCACAATATCGGTTGTTTCTATGGCTTGTGAATACCCATCTAGCAAGCCTAAATGCTGAACAGCAAGTTGTCGAGATTCTTCTAAACTTGCTTCTAAACACTGCTGAAAAACTTGAATAACCCGATGACTAAAATCGCAAATCTGATACCCGCCTAGATTTAGCTTTTCTGACTCTACTGTATTGCGGTAGATAGCAATAACACGCTTCCACCTACCACAATGAAGTAAGACCCGAATTAAGTAGATTCGAATATCCAAGTCAGACGGATGAAACATCATGGCCTGCTCAAATGCTTCAATTGCTTTTTGATGCTCACCTTTTTCTTCTAATTGTTTGCCCCAGGCTTCAAAAGAATATATCTTTCGCTCGTCATTACTTTTCCTTAGAAAGTGAGAAATGATATGCCACTTCGATACAATTCCCTCTTCTGATAACTTGGGATAAAGTTTTATATATTCTTGAATATTAAAGTCTGGCGGCAGAACATCAATATTAACGCCCTGATTTTCATAAAACTGTTTTGGACTAGCTAACCGATTGTTTGCCTTCCCAGAGGTTAGCCAATGATTCCAAGCCTCTGCCTCATTAGAAATGATCTCGCGGAAGTCTTGGTTATACCAAACATAGAACTCCCAATCAAAATCACCAATTGCATCATTTGTATTGTGACAATAACACCTATTTTCATTAACACCATGCTGGGAATAATGAACAATAGCTTGCCATTTGTTACTGATATTACCTTGCAAATCAGGATTTAAACTTAAATACGTCAGCCAATCAAAGTCTTCAGGAAACGGATTTGAATGGTTCCAAAATTTATTGATTATTCCTTGAAATGAAGCAACTCGACCCTCTTGAATACCCGTCTCTAACCAATGAGCATAACCATCAGAGGTATCCCTGATAACACTTAAATCAGGGTATAAGCTGCGATAAATTTCCCAGTCAAAGTCCATTTTCTCTTGAGGGATTGTCAACACATTCATATCTTGACTTTAAGGGGATTGAATCAATTTCAAGCTACTAAAGTACTACAAATTAATATCTTTGTAAATTATCTCTAAATCTAACGCTTCTTTAATCGGATCAGATGTAATGAGAGCAATCTTATAATTTTGTCTTGATTGATTCTTAAGCAAATCTCTTTCTGCCCACATATTAAGAATACGATCGCCATACTTTTCCATCACCTCTTCCTGCATTTGCTGAAAATATTGATAAAGCGGCTGATACTCAGGGTGATCCATCGTTTCATAACCAAAAAACTGATCCAATTCCTTAGTATGCTCCATTTGATGGACCTCAAAGTATTGCTTTAACCTCTCCCAAAACTCCGGTGGAATTATTTTCGTATTATTTTTAGCTTTATAAATAGCGTTGATCTGTCTAATCAACTCCACTGTTTTTATATCAGACGCTACATTAATTCGGGCACGAGGTATAGACAGGTGATTACTCTTTAGATCAAGCGCCAGCACTGTCTCCAAACAAAAAAGCGCCACGTCCTTATTGTCCTCCAAGAGATTGTCATAGACAACAATCGACAAAGCATCGATACCAAACTTAGCACTCCAGTGCTCTAACAGTTTGCCATAGTTTAACGCCATCGGCTGATCCAAAACCTGAAAGCAATAATCTTTAAAAGTCGTGGTATCCCCATGTTTTACTGACTCTTGCCAATAGGAATACAGTGCATTCAGCGGTTGCCGCACATAAACAATAATCCTGACCTCAAAATTAGCAAGGCGTTGATGCAGTTTCTCAATCTGAGCAGGTCGCAAAAAATCAAAGTCTTCCGAAGAAATCAGAATCCGCGAATATTCACAGGCATCCAGGTAATCAAAAAAGCGATCGCAGCTAAAATTTTCCCCATTGATCAGTGGTTTGTTGGGCATAAAGCTCCAAGCCAGATTATGGTGTCCCCACAAATATTCCGCCCCTAATTCTGGGTACTCCACACCGAGCGATCGCAACACCTCACGATTATCTGTAAACACTTTTTGCATATAGGTCGTCCCCGTTTTATGCAGCCCAATATGGAGATAAACGTGCTTCATTTAACAACCTCTAACCATGGATGTCGCTGTTTCATTTCCTGATGTAACCGTTGAATATTTCCCGATTGATTACTCACGGACTGGAGCATCGACGTAGAATGGGTGCGATATCGAGCCAAAATTTCCCCTATCGGAATGCCGTACAACCCCACATCAAAAAACTTACACCATAGATCATAATCCTCCCAGCCCAACGGCCCGATCGCCTCCAAATAGGAATAACCATCCACTTGTAACAACGCCGATCGCCGGATCAGACTCATCGCATCAATTTTATTTTCGACTAAGAATTGCGATCGCTCCCACACCACATTTCCGATCACCTCTTCCTCCTCTCCAAACTTCTCAATTAATGGATAGGCCATCGCTGCGTTGGGGTCTGCCAATAGTGCCTCCAAACACCGCTCAATGCAGCGGGGATAAAGCAAATTATCCGCATCCAAAATGAATAGAAACGGAGTATCAGCTAATAGAATCGCGGTATTTCTAGCCCGTGCCAACCCTCGATTTTCTTGATGACGTACCAACTTGATTTGATTAAAACTATCGGCATTTTCCTGAAGCCATGTTCCCGCCACCACCAAAGAATCATCCGTAGACCGATCCTCCACGACCAGCAAGTCCAAGGTTCGCAAGGTCTGGAGCTTCACCGATTCCAAAGTTTCCTCAATATGGTGTTCGTAGTTGTACAAACTAATGCACACCGTCACCTCACTGACGCGGTCCGTGGTCTTCTCCAGCAACACCAAATAGGAATTTTCAGGAATCATAAATACCTCACATACTTCATCCGCCACAATTCGATTGGCTCGTTATCCATCCACCCTAGGGCAAAAACTGGACTAGGATATAACCATCACACCCACCATCCGTTCCATAATTGCCATCGCTGGCATCCTTGCCTTAAGCGCCGCATGTCCCGCTTGCCGCACCCGTTCTGCTGTCGCCTGTCCCTCCACTGTTCGTAATAGCCAATGCACCTTGGCTTCCATTTTTTCGATTGGGCAAGCAATATAATGCACATTTGCTTCTAGTCCGGGAACCGCATGACACGGTTCCGTCAGCACCAGAGTATTTTGCCACAGTCCCAAAAAAACAATGCGATGCCACTCGAAATAGGGATACTCATCCCGATGCAAATTCAGCAAAATCTTACTGCGCCGACTCAAACCCACCACGGTTTCCGTATCCAAGGCTTGTCCCTCACCCTTGATCAGCGGATTATCAATGGGCGGAATATGCCAGAAACAGCGGTATTGGCTTAACCATCCGGCATTTCGGGCAAAAAACAATTCCCGTCGCCGACTAAGGGTACCGACAAAGTGGAGATCCAGGGGGCGATCGCTCCAGGGAGCTTCCACCGCCGGACAGGCATGGCGAATAGTCGGGGCCAGCCCCCGCACCGCCAGTAAATCTGGTAGGGATGGGGTGCCCGTAAACGGCCCATAATTTTCCAAATAGCCTAAGGGCAACCAGTAGCTGTCTAACCCCATCGATCGCAACATCGCCGCTGAGGTGACATTAATATCAAAAATTTGGAGCGATCGCCGCAAAAAGTGAAAGGCTTTAGAAAACCAACCCGTTTGGGGTTGTTCCACATTCACCATCACCGCCTTTGACCACCAATCAAACTGCTCTGCCCGCTGTTGGCCCTCTCCCAAGTAGAAAAACTCATGGGGAGCCACAATGACGTGGTAATCCAGGTCTGGGATCGGATCATCGGCTTCCGTCAACCGCCGCACTTGGTGCCCCGCTGCGATCAGGGCCGCTCCGATAAAGTCTGCGATTTCCGCAATGAAATAATTACCGAGGGAACTGCAATAGATGCCGATTACCCCCCTCGGTCCCCCCTTGCTAAGAGGGGAAGTATCTGCCCCCTCCCCTTGGCAAGGGGAGGGCTGGGGTGGGGTCGAGGGTTGGGGGAACGTTAAGGCTAGATAATCTGCGTCCTGAACCAGCGGGGTTTCTAGCCAATTGGCGCACTGGTCTGGGGCAAAGGCAACTCGACCTTCCTTAGCACCGAAGGCCAGGAAGTGTTCTAGGGGACAGGTTTGAGCGATCGCCACATCCTCATGTTGCTGCCAGTAAAAATCATTGTGGAACAGGGGATGGGGGTGACAACCTTGGGAATAACCCAAGGTCAAATAATGGGCGAGGGGATCAACCCCCATCTCTGCCACTTCAGGATTTTGCTGGATGTAATAGACGGGATCAAACAAAGGATTAGGCCAGTAATTTTGTTGGCGGCCAAGGGTGAGATAATGATCGAGCAAATCAGTGCTACTTTCCAGTTGGTAGCGTCGTTGGTAGTATTTGGGATCAAACAACTGCCCCATGGCCAGCAGCGCCTTGACCCGCTGCGTATTCTGAAGCTCTTTAATATCAGTCACTTTGAGGCTACCGGAATAGCCCGGATTCAACGCCCAATCCAGCAATGCCCAAGCACGTTGGGGTTCGGTGGTCTGTAACAACTGGGCTAAGGCTAAGGCGACGGAACGCTGATCAGGATCGATGGCCAGGGCCATCTGGTAAGTGGCGATCGCCTCCTGCCGTTCCCCCGCCATGATCCACTCATCCGCCAACACCTGGTAAACTTGCGCCCGTTGGGGGGAATGGGGCGGGATAGTTTGAATCTGACGCTGAAGCAAGTGGAGAATATGGCCTGTCACTGAGGGACTGGAGGGAGCGGCACTGCGACCCTGGCGATAGGTTGCCAGTGCCCGATCCCATTGGTGCAACTGGGCAAAAATTCCTGCCAAACTTTCATAGGTGCCACAAAACTGGGGATTGAGAGCGATCGCTCGTTCCAGGGAGGCGATCGCCCCTTCCGGATTTCCCAAGGCGACCAGGGTATTGCCCAAATTATGATGCGCCCAGGAATAATCGGCATCCACGGCAATGGCTTGCCGTAAAACAGGCTCAGCTTGCTCCCACTGCTCCAAATTCATCAGCACCGCCCCCAAACAATCCAGTGCCGGAGCCGTCTTATTCCCCAAGTCCACCGATTGCTGAAGGGGGGCGATCGCCGCTTCCCACTGCTTCAGTTGGGCCAAGGTCTTGCCCCACTGATACAACGCTTGAGCATCATTCGGATAGGCCACCGCCACCCGCTGACAGTGGGGCAGCGCTTGGTCTAACTCCCCCCGGCCCAACCGCAAATCCCGCAACTGTAGATGGCCCCGAACCGCCTCTGGCTCCAATTTCACCAACTTTTCAAAGCAGGCGATCGCCCGATCCACCTGCCGATGTTGGGCCAACAAACAGCCCAATTCATAGGCCGCATCCACCTGATCCGGTTGCAGAGCCAACACCTTGCCATAAGCGGCGACCGCTCGTTCCGCCTGTCCCTGTTGCCGATACCATGTCGCTAATTGTAGATGGGCCGCGACTAATTTGGGTTCCATCGCCACCGCCTTTTCACAGGTAGCGATCGCCTCCGTCACCCGTCCCGCCTGGGCCAACCGTTGCCCCATTTCTAGCCGATTCGCCGCCGTACCCCAATCTGGCTCCAAATCATAGGACTTGAGCCAGCACTCCGTCGCCGCCTGCTCATCCCCCACATTGCGCCACACCCGCGCCAAATTACGATAGGCTCCAGCCAACTCCGGATCACGCTGAATCGCTTGCTGATAGGCTCGAATCGCCGCTTGCCACTGCTGTTGCTGAGCATACAAGCTGCCCAAATTGGCAAACGGCTTGGCATTTTGCGGTTCCAATACCGCCATTTTTTGATAATAGGTAATCGCTGCCTCCGGTTGTTGAGTTAACCGCAATGACTGGGCCATCCACTCATACAACTGGGCCAAATCCGGTTCAACCTGCTGCAATCCGGTCCCCACCGCCTGGGCCACCTGGGACCACTGTTCCTGGGCGACCAACTGTTGCACCTGCTGATACCACGAAGGGGCGATCGCCATTCCCTCTGCCACCGCCAACTCACCCTTAGGGGAGGCATCATCCACCCCTGCCCCAGGATTGACCGTTGCCAAACCTGATGACTCTGCCCACCGCTGTTGTAACGCATTCGCTTGCTGATAATGCACCACCGCCGCCTGCCACTGTTCCGCCACCGTCAGCCCTTCTGCCAACCGTTGATGCAGCATCACCTCATGTTCGGGTAAAAATCCCTGAAAGAATGGCTTGCCCCCCAGCGTTTCCCGATTCTCCTGGTGGAGAACAGCCAATATCCGCTGATAGCAGGCGATCGCCCCCTGCCCCTGTCCCTGCTCCAGCAATTGATTGCCCAACTTGAGATAACCCAACCCATCGAGACTATCGGGGTCCAACTCCGCCGCCTGAAACTGACAGGATAGGGCCAGTCGTTCATTCCCCACCCGGTGCCAGACCCGCGCCAAATTGCGGTAGGCTCCGGCAAAATTGGGCTGATGGGCGATCGCGTTCTGATAATGGGCGATCGCTTCATCCCATTGTTCTAACCGGGCCGCCACATTACCTAAATTAACATGAACTTCCACAAAGTCCGGTTGATATAACAGTGCCCTCTGATACGCTGCACGGGCGGCTGTTATCTGGTTCTGTTGATACAGCACATTGCCTAATAGCTTATAAGTGGGGGCATGGGTAGGCCAGCGTTGTAGTAGGGTACGAGCTTGGGCGATCGCCCCTGCCCAGTTCTGCTGCCGATACAACAGTTCCACTTGCTGATAGATCCGTGTCCGTGCCTCCTGCTCCAAAATTTGCTCCAGTTTTGACGGCTGTCCTACCAGGTTCTCTGACTGGATTTTGGCTTCTGGACCTAGCCATGGGGTTGGGCTTGGGGACCGTTCAGCCCCATTGCTCCCCCTTGGGGACAGTTGGGACGCTTGAGCGGGTTGGGCAGACCGTTGAGCCTCTTCTCGGTCCTCAGGTGGGACAGCCCGTACTCCTGTATCTGCCCCACCTGGGTCGTTGAGGGATTGGACCTGTTGCCGTTGGAAATACTGTTTGATAAGCCTCAACATGGGCAGCACACCTTATGTGGAATTAGCAGGTCAAAGAAAAACCACAGTCGCCTTTATCTTAAGGATTTTGGCCCATCATCTCCACTGGCCTTAAGCCGACCTTAAGCATTTGTGATGTTGTGCAATATTCCCTTAGGACAGCTTTTGCACAATCAGGTGGTGGTGGCGATGCCGAATTTTGACCCTATCCTTCAGCCGCCGCAACCCAGCATCAATCCCTACTTTAGCAGCCTCATACCCGACAAACATAAGCCACCCCCCCGATTTCAGTTTGGGCCACGCCTGTTCCCCATCCTGTTGTCGGGCCTCTGGGGTGGGGGCACCATCAATGAAAATCAGGTCGAAATGGTTATCCGGTAGGGTGGGGACAATGTGCTGGGAGGGTCCGGTATGGGGGGTGACACGGGATGCCGCTCCGGTTTTGGTAATATTTAGCTCAAATTCCGCTTGAAAGCGACGATCGATACAGGTAAGGTGGGCGGTGGCATGGGTAAGGATATGATCCAAAAACCAACAAGCGGACATCCCTTCAAAGCTACCAATTTCCAAGGCTTGGAGGTGGGGTTGACCCATGAGGTCGTGCAGATGCTCCAGCACAATCGGAATTTTGGCACTAAAGCAATCTTGAGTAAATTGATAGTTCTCGGTTTCGCAACGGCTCCAGCCCTGCAATGCGCAGGTTTTTTGGTGGGCAGCGATCGCCCCTTCCCGATTTCCCATCGCCAAAAATGCCCGACCCATCTGGGTGTAAGCCCAAAAGGTATCGGGATGTTGGGCTAAGGTGGCGTGACAAGCGGCAATCACTTCATCCCAACGTTGTTGTTGGATCAGCAGTAAATTTCGGTCGTGGTAATTCCAGCGGTAACTGGGATCATGGGCGATCGCCGCCTCAAATATCGCCATTGCCTCCCCTGCCTGTCCCCGTGCCTGCAACAATTTTCCCAGCTTATGGTACAAAGCACCTGGTTGACTCACCCGCGTAATCGCCTCCCGGTAAATGGCGATCGCCTCCTGCCATTGGCCCAACTTCCGGTAGGTTTCCGCCAACTCCCGATAGGCGGGAACGTAGTCCGCATCGACGTAAATCGCACGACGATAGCAGTTGAGCGCCGCCGCCACCTGACCAAATTTCAGCAACGCTCGCCCAAATTTGACATGACCATCGGGGGTTGCTTTCTCTGGGGAAAAGGCAAGGGCTTGGGTCCAGTGGTGGAGCGCGGCCTGTCGCTGGTCCCGCTGATGGTAAATGGCGGCTAGCTGCCAGTGGGGTTCTTCCACATCGGGGTTGAGGCTGAGAACCTGGGTATAGGCGGCGATCGCCTCCTCCCATCGTTCCTGCCGATAATAAATCCGCCCCAGTCCGGTATAAACTTCGGCAAAATCCGGTTCAGGCTGATGGGCCTGGGTATGCCAAATCACCGCATCCTCAAAACGACCACTCCCCTGCAAAATATTGCCGATTCGCTCTGCCGCCGCCTGGAATTGAGCCGGATCAAAGGGGGGATGAATGGCCTGTTTACACTGGGCGATCGCCTCTAGCAAACTCTGCTTACTCATGGTTTTCTCCCTGAATCATGTCCCGTAATAAGGCCACCACCGACTCAATCATGGCTGCCGACAACCACATGTCTTCCGTCAACGGATTTTGGTACATTATCTGCCGGAATCGATCACAATCCACCGTTTGGCCCATAACCAGATAATGGGTCAACCCTGCTTGGTGGCTGACGACCCAATAATCGCTCTGGACATAATGGGGGGATGCAATTTCCACCACTTGAGTTCCCGGTTGACAAAATACCGTATTTGTCAATCCGGCCCCGTGGGGCGCAACCACAATTTTAGCGTGGGCAAATAGGGCCACTTGTTGCTGGATCGTTAAGGCTTCCAACGCGATCGCCACAAAACCGAGGGGGTGGAGTTGCTGCAACAGTTCGGGTTCGTTCACTAGGTGACGATAACTGGCCTGGGCACGACTGATATAGAGGTAAGGGTGAGTGGGGGAGTGGGGGAGTGGGGGGGATGTGAGGGGGTGGGGGGGGGAAGGAAGTGGGAGCGGAGGAATTTCAGGGTGGTTTGGGGCACCCAGCCGAAGTAACCGGGGAAGGAGGGGACGATTAATTCGGCGGCTTGCAGATGGGGATGGCGATCGCTTTCGATAATTTTCGTCTCCGGTATCCCCAATAACGCCAATGTCTCCCGCTGAAACGCTCGCTGGGTACTATTGACCACAAATGCATCAATGTCGCCCCAGGTCCAACCGCCCCGGCGCAAAAGGTCCAGTCGGGGCAACACATCCATCAACCAGTGGTAGTAAATATGGCCGGATAAGCCAGATAGCAAGGCGACCCGCCCCTCCAGATAGCGCACAGGCGGCAGCGTCGGTTCAGCCTTGAGCAAGGGATGATAGGTCTGCTGGGGGCGCGGACATCCCGGCAAGGGCCACGGATAATAGCGGGATACGTCCTGTAAGAGGGTCCGATCCGGTGTAATCACCGCCATATTGTCACAAATGGCCGAGCTATGGCGCTGAGGTTCCACCCAACAACGCCCCTGGGGAATCGTCACGACAAAGGTGGGGAAGGGTAGATGAGGGGCGATCGCCCCTGGCTCCATCCCATTAGGTCCACATTTGAGAATGTGGGGGCGTACTGGGTAGGGCTGAAATTTGGCTCGAAGGGTGGCCATGCAGGGGGTGCAGGTGAGGCCGCCGCAGGTGGGAGGGAGGGGGTGGGGTGGGGTGGGGGGGTAGGGGGGGGGTAGGGGGGGGGAAGAGGATGATAGAGGGGGGTGAGGGTTGTGGTGTTGACCCAGGTGGGGGTGGTGCTTTGGCAGTAGGGGGGGGAGTGGGGAGTGGGGAGTGGGGAGTGGGGAAGGGCGGGGCGT
>JAYKIC010000088.1:0-6837 GCA_035284985.1 Leptolyngbyaceae cyanobacterium | reverse complement strand
ACCTTAAGGATATTCAATCAAGCTGGTGACAAGACTCGAACTTGCGGCCGGCTGATTACAAATCAGCTGCTCTACCAACTGAGCTACACCAGCATCATGGGATACCATCATAACAAGCTTTCGGCATAATTCCAACTTGTTTGGGCAATTTTTGTATCCCATCTTCTAAATGCCATAGCAGTGTCATGGCCCTGTCACAGGGTTGAAACCTTTTATCCCTATGCTGAAAGCCATGACGTATCGTTATCCTTCCCCCGCGATCGCCCTAGGGGTTCGTGGTTGCCCGATCAAACAGGTGCGTCATCAGCCATTGGCACCATCCATTTGTCCTTGGCTGTCCCATTCCATTTGATGATTAATTTGAACACACAACACTATGGAACACCCATCGATCCCCCCCCAACTATCATCGCGTTCAGGCTTATCTGCTTTTTGGCAACAGAGTATGCCCCTGGTGTGCATGTTGCTAGGAGCTGGCTTAGTCTCTGGGGGCCATTATTTGGCCACTAATCCCCTACCAGGGAGCGAGATGGCGATCGCCCAGCCCTCCACTCCGACAGTTTCCCCGGCCCTCCCCGGAGCGGCAACGGGTTCACCAAACCAGCCCAACGACCGTTTAGGGCTATCACCATCAGCCAACCCCACCAATTTTGTCAGTGATGTGGTGAAGTGGACGGGGGGGGCAGTGGTCCGCATTGATGCATCTCGGACAGTTGCCACGTCTCGGCCCAAGGGGAACCATCGGTTCGATGATCCGGCGCTGCGTCAGTATTTTGGCAATCAGGTGCCCGTACCTCCCTCAACCCAGATTCAGGAAGGGGTTGGTTCAGGATTTATTTTAGATAGCCAGGGACATATTCTAACCAATGCCCATGTGGTGGACGGGGCGGACCAGGTAATGGTGACGCTGACGGATAGTCGCACCGTTGCGGGAGAGGTGTTGGGAACGGACCCGGTGACGGATGTGGCGGTGATCAAAATTGCGGCGGAGGATTTGCCCACGGTCAAGTTGGGGAACTCCGATAGTTTGGAGCCGGGACAATGGGCGATCGCCATCGGCAATCCGTTGGGCTTAGATAACACCGTGACCGTGGGCATTGTCAGTGCTACCGGACGGAGCAGCGGTGAGGTGGGAATTCCCGAAAAGCGGGTCAGCTTTATCCAAACGGATACGGCCATCAATCCGGGGAACTCAGGGGGGCCACTGTTGAATGCCAATGGCGAGGTGATTGGGGTCAACACCGCGATTATTCAAGATGCCCAAAGTATTGGCTTTGCCATTCCGATTAATTTAGCCAAGAAAATTGCGGACCAACTGATTGCAACGGGGACAGCGGATCATCCCTATATCGGCATTCAAATGACTCAGTTGACCCCGGATTTTCAGGCACAATTGAACCGTGATCCCAGTAGTAAGCTGACGATCAAGAGCGATCGCGGCTTGTTTGTGGTGCAGGTGGTGCCCGATTCTCCGGCGGACCGGGCAGGTCTGCGGGCGGGGGATGTGATTACCCAGGTTGGGGATCAGCCTGTGGAAACCATTGAAGCCATCCAGCAATGGCTGGAGTTGCAATCGGTGGGCCGTTCGGTCTCCCTTACCATTGAGCGGGATCAAACTTCGATGCAACTGGACGTTACTTTAGATCAATTGCCCGTCAGCTAAGGTCTGGAGATGGACGATGGCGGCTCACCGCCATCGTCTAAATTTCTGGCTAGTTATGCTGGTTAACGGTTGGGTGAATTGCGGTGTCAATCGCGGCTAAAACATCGGCAAACGTGGCTTGGGGGGCTAGACTGGCCAGAATTTGGTCGGCGATCGCCTCCGAGTCCGAGAGGGTGGAGGGGTGGGCGCGATCGCTCACCATTTTCACCATTACTTGTTTTTGCACCTCGGTATCCCCTTGGGCTAGCCGCAACCAGAGGATTTCCCCCATCTGCTGTCGGGTTTGTACCGCTGCCAGGAGTTGTTGGAAGACACGGACCAGATTACCTAAATCATCATGGCGTTCACTCAGTTCTTCTAGTTCTGGGTCTTGAATGGTAAACGTGTCCGTTTCCAAGGCAGAGGAGGCGATCGCCACCAGATGATAGATATGGCCTAAGTCGTCCACCTGTTGCTGGTGTTGCCGTTCCAAATTGGCCATCACCTGGTTATAGCGGGTGGCAATATGGCCCATTTCAGTAAATGGTTCCACGGGCACCCGTAGGCTCAGATCCTGAGTCTGGGCCTGTTGATCCATCACCTGAAATAAATCGTAGGTATCAGTTTTAGCATGGTGTTCCGAAATATTCAGCCCCACCAGTTCCGCTTGGGCCGACACCCGCAAGGGCATAACCCGATTCAGCAACCGTAAGCTGACCCAACTGATGCCAAAGGCCCAGGCAAAACAGATACCACTGCCCAAGAGTTGCACAAATATTTGGCTCAATCGGGACAATCCGGTGTCAATCAACGCCATTTGACCGAAGAGAGCAACGCATAAGGTGCCCCAAATGCCTGCACCACCGTGAACGGCTACGGCCCCGACCGCATCATCGAGGCGCGATCGCACCATCCAGTAGTCCACCAGGAGCGCCACCGCCGCCCCCGTCATGCCCACGATCGCGGCTAAAGGAGTGGTAACGACATGACAACAGGCGGTAATGGATACGAGGCCAGCGATCGCCCCATTGATAATCACCTCCACCTCCACCCGCCGATATTGCACCGCACTCAGGCCAGCGGCGGTTAGCAATCCCATCACCCCCGCCAGCATGGTATTAACGACGATCCCTGGTACTTGGTCATTAAACGCCAGAGTGCTACCGCCATTAAACCCAATCCAACCAAACCACAGAAGCAAAATACCCAATACGGAAAAGGGCATGTTGGCCCCTTGAATCTTATTGACGACTCCCGTTTTAGTGAATCGACCTTGACGGGCACCGACTATAAATAAGGTGGCCAAACTGACCCAAGCTCCGGTACCATGCACCACCGTTGATCCGGCAAAGTCCACGAAGCCAAGGGATTGGAGCCAACCGCCACTATTGCCCGCCAAAACCCCATTCCAGGCCCAGTGACCAAAGAGGGGATAAATAAATCCTGACACCAGTGCCGCAATTAATAAATAGCTGGTGAAATTGAGCCGTTCGGCGATCGCCCCTGAAATAATCGTGGTGGCCGTGCCGCAAAACATCGCTTGAAATAAAAAGAACACCGCCCCATCTGGGTTGCTGAGGCGGGGAACAAACGATCCCCACCCCAACCATCCCACCTGAGATACTCCAAACATCAGGCCATAACCAAAGAGCCAAAACAGGGCAACGGAGATCCCAAAATCCAGAAAATTTTTGACCGCAACGTTAATATTATTTTTCGAGCGAGTCAGCCCCGACTCCAGACACATAAACCCCGCTTGCATCAAGAAGACCAAGCCAGCACAGAGCAACACCCACAAGGTATCCAACATCTAGCCCTTCGCTCCTTGGTAACGGGATGATGAGGGGAGCAGATTGTTTTCTGACACCCCGCGCCCTAGCGGCCCCTGAGCTAAGCCATTCCCTAAACTACTGCCCCCCGGTTGGGCCAACTGCCCCTCCACAAATGATCGATCCGCCACCGGGGTATTAGGCAACCCATACCGTTTAGCAAATTTGGGAATATCAATTCGATGCCCCAACACCACCAACCCATCTCGACCATTGAGAATCTGGGATGGACTAGGCCGTACAATTAATTGCCCCGTCGCAAGGCGAATGGCCACCACAATAAACGCTCCCTTGCCTCGCACTTCCAACTCCCGCACGGTTTTTCCTGCCAGCGCCGACTGGGCCGGAATCATTAACTCATCCAGTTGCACATCAATTTGGCTCAGTAAATCATTCAAATAGCTACGCTCCTCTGGCTGTCCCAAGAAATCGATGGCGGTGGGCCGGGTGAGCAGGTGGGCCATGCGTAAGCCGCTGATAGTGTCTGGCAAAACGATGTGGTCAGCCCCCGCTAAGCGTAGCTTTTTCTCGGTGGAAGGCCGCTCTCCCCTAGCTAAAATCACCAAATCGGGGTTCAGTTCCCGTGCGGTCAGGGTAATAAACACATTGGTGGCATCGTCGGGCATCACGGTAACGAGGGCACGGGCACGATGAACTCCCACTGTTTCCAGAAATACCTCATCGGTGGGACTGCCCTCCCGTGCTAGATAATGAAAGGTTTCGATGATTTGCTCTGCCTGGGGATCAATCACCACAAACGGTTCATGGTTATCGTGGAGTTGCTGGGCCAGAATTTGCCCCATGGGGCTGAAGCCGCAGACAATCACATGTTGCTCCAAGCTAGCAATACTGCGCTCTTTTAACTTGGCATTCAAGGCTTTGTTGATTTCCCCTTCCGTCACCATTTGGATAAAGCCTCCCACAATGTAAACCGCTGATGTTGTGCCTGCAAAAATGACGATCATGGTGAAAATTTTCTGAGCGGGGGATTCTATGGGTTGGACTTCCCCGTAGCCCACCCCGAAAATGGTGATGACCACCATGTACACTGCGTCCATCAATTCCCAGCCAAATCCCATGTAGCCCACCACCGCCACAAATAGGGTGAAGAGGAAGAAGAGTGCCCCGGTAATGATGCGTTTGAAGGCTCCTTGCATTGGCGATCGCGCCCCCATAGTGTCGCTGGGTGGGTGGGTGGATGGGTGGATAAATCCATTCCCTCTGCATCCTACTGAAATCTGCCCAGGCAAAAGAGATAAGTAGGATACAAGATCAAGGTTGAAATTTTTCAAACAAGATTTAGGCAAGACAACGATGGTGCCGCCGCCTAGGGTCTTAACCATCAGCATCAGGTCGTTACCCTCAGCCCATCATGGGCAGCCCTCCAGATCAACTAATCAATCCTGTATAGATCGCCCAGGGGATGGACAGAAAGCCGATGGTGAGGATGGTGGCGATCGCCACACTCAAGCGAGTCGCTGCTGGCAGGGTCATGCGATCCAATAGACCAAGGGATTGCAGGGCACTCCAAATCCCATGCCGCAAATGAAATCCGAGTAAAATTAATGCCACCGTATAGGTAACGGTATAACCGAGGGTTTGGAAGGCTTCAACCACTAAACGATACAGATCCCGCACGGGAGTCAGGCTACCATCTAGGGATGTCCCATAGTGTGGCCCAAATTTAAAGCTAACGACATGCCAACCAATGAACGCGGCTAGCACGATCCCGGTCCAAATCATAGTTTTGGAACTCAGCGTTTGTTGACTGGGCTGACCTGCGGATTGATAGGTGTCATAGCCCACAGGCCGTGCCCGTCGCTTATTCAGATAAATCTGAACACCAATACTGGCATGAACTAAAATTACTAGCAATAGAAGAATTTCCACCGCCCACAACAGCGGCCCCAACCCCTCCAATACATGACCATACTGATTGTAGGCATCAGGACTAATAAACAGCAGCAAGTTGCCCAATAAATGGGCCACGATAAAAATGACTAATCCCAAGCCAGTGATCCCCGTTAGGATTTTCTTGCCAATGGAAGACTGATAAATTGTCTCAATTGGCGACTGTTCAATCGCCGACTGATCAATTGCCGACTTAGAGGGTACAGATTCGGAGCTAGATGGTGTATGGACAGAATGGGAGGTCGTCATCACAAAAAACGCCAAAGGTTATTGGTTAAAAGGATTTCCTCTATTATCCTAAGCCCCTCCTCCCGTGAGCCGCTAAATGTTACAGGGATATTGAATGACATTGCACCCTTGCCCCACTAACATCGTCAGGGAAGGGCATCACGGCACAAAGTGCAAGAGTACCGTAACACACTTTAAGCTGGACTGGACTCCGGGATAAAAGAAGCGGTTGTGGAGGCTCGAATATTTAGCGCGTCAAACAATTCGCAAAATTATTTTCACTTTTTGTGGATCGTCATATTTCTCTAAAATAAAGGCTTACAAAAACTCTCCACCTAACTAGAGAATAGCCTTGTTCCCAATTTGAGCTTTGTTATAAATTGAAATATCTGTTGATTACGGTAAGCACTTTGTCCTATTATGGCGGGTGTCTAAAAAGATTCTTCCCCACAGGTGTTTCTCCAAAAACACTATTTTATGGCCAAGTATTCAATTTTTATGGTGAATACAGAGCCTATTTGTTGTGGCATAGAGTTTTGAAATGGTTATTTAGATAGCATCAGGCTAACCTTCTTTAAATCCACTAAATGAAAGGATGTTGTTAATTATGAAGCGGATTTTTTCTGCAATAATTTGTTTGGTTGCGATTACCCTTTTTGCCCTACCGTCCAGTGCGATCGCGGCTAATTCCGATGCTGGAGCACAAGTTTTCAAATCTAATTGTGTCACTTGTCATTTAAAGGGTGCAAACAAAGTTAACCCGGCAAAAACCTTGAGTAAAGCGGACTTAGAGAAGTACGGGAAACTAAGCTTAGAGGCTATTGTCACACAAGTGACTAACGGTGCTGGGGCCATGCCTTCATTTAAACGTTTGGGAGCCGATAAAATTGAAGACGTGGCCGCTTATGTCTTGCAACAAGCAGAGGCTGGTTGGTAGATCAATCAAGATCAATCGATAGTAATACCAATCTGGGATGAAGTTGTATACAACAAGGGGCTTAAGCTCATTCTCTTTTAACGCCCCTTGTCTTAAGGCTCGTGATAGGCATCTTCATGTTGAAGACCTACTTCCTTCCCATTGCAAGAATGCATAGCTAGTGCGTTGTCACGCACCCCACACTTGCTGGGCCACATTAATTTGGTTCGTGATTTTTTCAGGCTTTTTTTCTAAGTATTCTATAGTTAATGACAGTTACAAATATCAAGAAGAGAAGAGATGATTTTTGG
>JAYKIC010000087.1:0-3361 GCA_035284985.1 Leptolyngbyaceae cyanobacterium | reverse complement strand
ATGCCGAAAGCTTGTTATGATGGTATCCCATGATGCTGGTGTAGCTCAGTTGGTAGAGCAGCTGATTTGTAATCAGCCGGCCGCAAGTTCGAGTCTTGTCACCAGCTTGATTGAATATCCTTAAGGTCAGTAAGACCCTTTAGGTCTAGGTAAAAGGGGGAATTTTTCTCCCTAATTTCCTATTTTGATGCTTTGCAGATTAAACGGTTATCAGCGCTGGCTGAACTTCAATGTCAGCCCTGACTCACTCCTTCAGGTGACGGATACCTTGGATGGTGAAGAAATTATTCCAGGGTTTTCAATGCCAGTGGCTAATTTATTTGTGGAACTAGAATTTTAAGCACCACTATTCTACGCTGGACTTTCTGTTACGAATCCCAGACTTCACCACCTTGACGCGATAGGGATCGGCATCCTTGCGCCACACCACTCGATGTCCCCGCAACTCGGCACAATGTTCTTCCAGACAACGTTCCCAGCCCCGGCGATCATGGATGGCGGCGACATCATCCAATAATCCCCAGTTGCGTTCTTGCTGACTCAGCTTGGCAAACTTGTTGTAATCGGGATAATCCGGTAGCAGCAGTTGCTCTTTTTGGTGCAGCAGTGGTGGATGGTCTGGGTTGTAGTCTCGGTAGCGAACATGGAGATCCTGCAACCCAATGCTCATACTGGTGTGGAGGGCAGGATGGGGATCGTTGTCGAAATCGGGATAGAACAGGTAGGTGATTTTGGGCTTGTGCAGGTGGAATTTGACGGCAGTGGCTTCGTCCGGTCGTCCGATGGTGCGGGAGGCACAGCCTTCGTAGAGCCGCAGGAGCGGATCGAGTTGGTCTAGGGCGGAAACGTGGACCCAGAGGGAGTTGGGCCGCTGTTGGCCGATGGTGCTCTGACGACAGCGTTCCGCTAATAATGCCGTGTTGCCCAAGCTCATCAGCATCAGATCGGCGGCGGTGCAGGCTTGCTGGTAGCTGCCAAACAAGGCTTTGATATCGGTTTGAACAATGGGGGAAAGATCGCGGAGTTTGGGGCGGCGACCAAAGTGGCTGAGGGCCAGGTATACCATCAGGTCTTGGCGGCGGGTGTCGGCGATCGCGTCCCACTCTCCGACATCGGTGGCTTGGAGAATGATTGTGAAGGCCCGTTTGAGGGAGCCAAATTGGTTCTTAATGGCGGTGCAGTTACGGGCGCTGGCATCCGTCACTAATTCCTCATGGGTGGGCAAGCGTCCCCGCTCGGTGTAGAAGTCCATCAGCGGTTGCAAGAGCTGGCGATATTCCTCAAACTTGCTGACTTTGATGCGGATTTGGGGTGCCCTGGCACGGGAGCGATAGCGGGAAGCCCGAAAGGTTTCCGCTTGACCCTCATCCCGAAAAACAAAATAAATACCGAGGGCGATGGGAATGGAATCTACGCCTAAGACTTGATCGATGTAAGCTTTGAGTTCTTCCTGTTCGTAGTATTTTTGGAACGTATTGCGGCTGGTAATGATACCGTCGCCGTAGGCAATCACGCCGCGAGTGCGATCATCAATCAGGACTTGGGCTGCGACAATCAAAACCTTTTGAGCGATCGCCCAAGCATTCACCAATGCCTCTCGTCGTTCAGCCGTATCTTCGATCACGTTGATGACGTAGCCCAGGTTGACCACATCGGCGGTGGTGTCAGGGACGGGTTGATCATCGGGACGATAGTAGGGGTCCCATCCAGTGCTGCTGTGACCGAGGCGATGGATGTATTCAATGTCGGCTCCATGACCACAGCCGTAGTCGAAGTAAGTGGTGTCAGCAAGAAAGAGTCCCGCTTCGACAGCCAGACGGACGGGTTTGGAGCAGGTGGCACGGGCGATCGCGGCTTTGTGACGCTGAATCTTGGGATTTTGGATTTTGGATTTTGGATTTGGGAGTTTAGAGCATGACGGTAAGGCACAGGCGAGGGAGTGGTTGTGGATTTGGAGGTGATGTTGGTTGAGGCGTTGTTCCCAGGCGGTGCGGTAGCCGATGGTGCGGGAGTGGTCGAGGAGTCCCAGGATTTCTTCTTGTTGGGTGAGGTGACGGAAGAGAGGGTAGTGGGGATAGTCAGAGGTGACGAACGTATCTTTGCGGTGGAGGATTGGCGGATTGGCGGTGGTGCTGTAGTCGCGGTGGCTGTGGGTGAGGGTGTTTAGGTTAATTTGGCTGCTGCACTGGAGGGCCGGGTGGGGATCGGTGTCGAAGTTGGGGTAGACCAGATAGACGATTTGGAAGGCGGTGAAGGTGAATTTGATGAGGGTGGGTGGGTGAGTGGGGGGGTGGTGGGTGGTGGTGAGGATGGTATGGGCGATCGCTTCATACGCTTTCAATTCGGAATCTAGGGCATCCAGGGCAGAGACATGAACGTAGAGGGCATCGGGTAAACGCTTACCCACGGGACTCTGCTGACACAGACAAGTAAATGTGGCTTGATTTAGCTCGGTATTGAGGGAAGAAGTAGTGGTGGGTGACATACACAAACCCAGTAAGCGTCAGTTCTGGGGCCACGGCTCCCGCCACGGCTTAACGGTATTGTTGAACTGGAAGTAGGGTCGTGTCTGCGATCGTAGTGAATCTTAATAGAAAAGTACGGGTTACTAGGGCATATTGACCAGCAGTGATACAGTGCTGGTTAACCATCGTTTTGGCATCGTTTTGGAAACGCTTAAATGCGCCGTGATACTCTGTTCTATCGGTTATTTAGTCAGTCGCCGACGTTGTTGTTTGATCTTTTGGATGCAGCGCCCCCGGATGCTGCCGATTATCGGTTTGATTCGGTTGCAGTGAAGGAGCCGACGTTTGAGATTGATGGGGTCTTTTTGCCGCCGGATGAGGGTGAATATCCCAAAACAGTGTATTTCTGCGAAGTACAATTCCAGAAAGATGAGGAACTGTATGAACGGGTCTTTAGTGAGGCATTTCTTTACTTCTATCGCCAACGGCAACGGTTTGATGATTGGCAAGCGGTGATTATTTATCCGTCGCGATCGCTCGAACAGTCTAATCTACACCCCTATCGGGCATTGCTCGACAGCGATCAGGTCCATCGAATCTATCTCCAAGAGTTGGGGAATCTACAACAGTTGCCCGTGGGGGTTGGTTTGTTGGTATTAACGACATTAAGTGAGACCCAAGCCGCCCAACAAGCGCGATTATTGTTCGAGCGAACCCAAGCGGAAATTAGCGAACCGCAGCGGAAAGCGATCATAGAATTAATCATCATGATTTTGAGCTACCGATTTACCCAACTTACTCGTCAGGAGGTGGAAGCCATGCTGGATATACGATTTGAAGATACTCGCCTCTATCAGCAATTGAGGGAAGAAAGTCGAGAGGAAGGCCGAGAGGAA